>NZ_JAVVFL010000001.1:37644-42476 GCF_032250635.1 Sulfurimonas sp. | reverse complement strand
TATAACGAGTGCGGCAATAAGCCAAATGATGCAGAATCAGATAGATGGGCATGCTAGTCTCAATAAAAGTTCATCCACAAAAAGATTGAGTGAAGTTCGCAAGCTTAGGAAGCTAAAGCCTCCTGCGGTTAGAGTAGAAACAGAGATACCTTTTATAGATACTGTTTTAACGGATAAGCATGGCAACAGCGGCGTGAGAAATGAGGGTCTATTTTTTATAAGTGGGCTTAAGCAGAGTGGTAAAACTTATATTTTGACTCGCATTATAGAGAATATAAGCAAAAACCACCCCGTAATGTTTGGAAGCTTAGAGTTCGGGCAGGATCTATACGATGAGAATGTAGAGTCTCAGCAAGAGGATGGCACTTTTAGTGGGAACATAGATAACATACATACTTTTGATGACATCTATGACATAAATGCCATGTGTGCAGAAATACGACTCCAGCATAAACTATATGGGATAAAGCTTGCCGGCATTGACAGCGCTATGCGTGTATCGAATAATAATCCTCTTCTTAAAACAGACGAGAGACGCATATCTGAAAAATTTGTTAAGCTTGGAATATTGAGTAAAGAGCTGCAAATACCTATTATTATTATTGTTCAAAGCTCAAAAGAGGATTTAAAATCTTCTATGGTAAGCGTTAAGGGTTCTATGGATGCAGACCATGAGGCGTATGTATGGTTTCATATAACAAAAGTAAAGTCAAAAGATGAAGAGAGTGAACTAAGACATGTCATCTGGGTTAAAAACAAAGATACGCATAAACATCCGGTACAGCACTTAATGTTTGTACCGCAAACAAGCGACTTCTATAGAGTAGAGTTGGATGAGAACGGTTATGTAGGTAAAGCACTTGATAAGTTTAGAAAACCGCCGCCGAAAGTGATAGAGACTGTTTATGAGAATATGAAAAGTACTCCATCGTATGGAGACGTGGATGACGGTATGAGTATGCCGTTTTTAGACTAAATTAAAGGAGATAAATAGGATGGCGAATATAGGAAGAGTTTCAAAAAGTAGTTATGTAAACAAAGAGAAAGTGGTTGTTAACACGATTATACTTGACATCAGAACTATTAGTGCGAAGCATACGTTTAGTATTAGTGTCAATAAGTTGAAATATCCTGATGGTATTATCAATGCAAACATTGTAGCTGGCAAAGAGGAACATCCCGACTATCACATCTGGGCGAATCTGGCAAAGCGTGGAGAGAGTGGTTGGAGTGAGATAGTCGGCAATGTGCGCAATGCAGTTAGCGAACAAGGACTTGCTTATAAACGAGCAGTTATCTTTGACCCATTTATATCGAAAGAGAATATCTACTTTACGCTCTTTAGTGTAGATGATGAAAAGAAGATAGATGAGAATCATCTCTACAATGTTGTAGCGCAGCCTTATAGAAACATGAGTAATGCAAGTGATGCACATAACACACACTCCGCGCAGCCTAGCTATGAGCCGCAAGCCACCTATGCAAAACAAGATGGAATTCAAGTGCCTGTGTACAATGAGGCACTTCCTGCTCCTATTGACGTAGACGAAGACGAGATACCGTTTTAGCACATGAAAAGTGAGCTTGAAGATATACTAGCAAAGAAAAAAGCAGAGCCTATTCGTTTGGCTTTGTGTCGCAAAGATTTACTATCTTACACCCGATATATCTTTGAAGAGGAGTATGAAACTCCCCTTCTTGAAGCTTGGTATCATGAGCTGCTTTGCAATGCACTTATGCGCGTTGCAAGTGGAGAAGTGCCTAGGCTTATCATAAACATACCTCCAGCGTATGGTAAAACTGAATTTGCGGTGCGTCTTTTTGTCTCTTGGTTTTTAGGAAATTTTCCTAAAAAAAGAGTTATCTACACCTCTTACTCAGATGATTTGGCAACTAAAACACCTGCGGAAGTTAAGGGTTTAATAGTCTCAAAAGCCTACAACAAAGTATTTTCAAATATGTCACTAGGTCGTAAGACATCGGACAAAGAGTGGTATTTAGAGAGTAACGGCGGTATGTTTAGCACAACTGTCGGCGGCGGTATTACAGGTTTTCACGGAAATATTGTCATCATCGATGACCCGATGAAAGCAATAGAGAAAAACTCCAAAGCTACAAGGGATTTGGTAAAGAACTTCTACAAAGGCTCTATCACTTCACGACTTCGCAAGGATGATCCAAATAGTGCCATCATAGTTATTATGCAGAGGTTGCATGAAGATGACTTGGTTGGATATTTGCTTGAAGAAGAAGAAGATATCTGGACGCATATAAATCTTACCGGCATTGAAGATGAACCTAGAATGTATGACTTTTTTGACTATCACTATGAGAGAGCAGCCTTTGAGCCTCTCAATATTCACTTTGAAAATGAAGCGCAGCTTGAGAGACAAAAAAAGGTTATGAAAGAGGATTGGTATTCGCAGTATATGCAAGACCCTCGCACCGTTAAGACTGGCTATGTGAGTGATGAGCACTTTGTAAGCGTTGCAACTTGGGAGCTTAGCGAAGATAACAAGTGCATTAGCATAGACCCTGCACAAAGCACAAAAGAGACATCAGACAATCGCGCCATAAGCTTAGTGGGAGTATGTTTAAACGAAGAGAAGATGGAGCTTTTTAACGTTTATGGCACTTGGTTTGGTAAGTGGAGCAATGAAGATTTCATTAAGGAGATCATAGAAGTTATGATAAACAATCCCGCCGTTCCTGTTTTTATGGAGAGTTCCGGCGGTGGTATCATCACAGAGCAGTATCTCAAAAAAGAGATACAGAGAGTCAACTATCAGCTCAAACTAGAGGGCAAAGCGATACTTACCAATAGAGTAGTTTTGTTTAATCCAAAAACAAAAATAAGTAAAAATCAAAAAATAGACCAAAGTATAACTTGTTTAAAAAATCATCAAATCCGTTTCGTCGTAGGAGGTGCTGGGCAAGAACAGGTAAAAATTGAGTACCGTGGTTTTCATCCCGAGAAAGACTCCAAAGAGGATGATTGTATGGAGACGATTGCCAATGTTGTCGTAAATGGTTTTGTAGTGGCGAAGAGTCCTAAAAAAAATACAACTGTCAGCATGGGCGATAATACACTCCAAAGAAATAGACAAACAAAATCTTGGAGAATATAAAAGAGCCATTTTAACAACCCACTTAAGCAAAAAAATATAGTTACTATTTCTCACAATCAAAAGGTCGGTTATGAGAGAAGTTACACTTGATATTGCAAAGCTTGGGCTAATTGTCACGGACACATTGCAGATACAGCTTGTCAATAGTGTTGGCAATGTTTGCATGTCAAGCAGCGGGTATAAACTAGATACGGCTATCGTCCTCTCCTCGACAACACTTAGCATAGAGCTACTAGAAAACAGCTACATCAACATGCTTACCTTCTACCGCATTACACTCCCAAGTGGTATTAAATTTAAGTTTAGCGTTCCCTTTGGCTTAGAGGGCATACCGCACGATATGCTCTCTCTTTTACAGCTTGGATGCTACGAGGAGATAATAGACAAAGACAACAACACTCTCTCCTCAGCCTTTGTTACAAAACTAGACCTTTATTTCGCGGGGGAAAATCCTCACTTCACAAAAACAGAACTTGATATCGTACGACTTTATGAATACTACGCAAATGAAATAATAGACACGACATCCACAATAGACATCATGCAGATGATGGATGAATATTTAGCAACAATCATAGGAGAATAAGAAAATGGCAAACGAAAGTTTTATAGCAACAGTTAATAAAATTAGAGATAATCTCGACGCAGTACTTGCAACCGGAGCATTATTCAGTTTAGAGGTTGTTGACAAGCTCGAAGCTTTATCTGATATGGATTTAACCCTCGTAATCGCAGACTTTGCAAAAGGCAACTATTTAGGAAATAGAAAAATTGACATAGACCTCGCCCTTAACAACTTAAGCACGACAGAGCTTGTGACATACAAGCAGGCGGATGTTGTCCTTGTGAGCGGTGTAAAACTAGAGATGCCTTTTGACAATGGAGCTGGCGGCATACTGGAGCTTACTTCTCATGCGGATATTAAAAACTACATAGTAAACCATCTCTTATATGCGCAAGTAGTTGATACTGAAATAGTTGTGAGTGAAGCGTTTGGAGATACTCCTGCGATGATACGCGTTCGTGATGCAGACGGTAAAGCCTCAAATGTTGAGCGCATAGAGCTTCATGTTTACACTGGAACGGTTGTGGATACAAAGCCTGTTTACTTTTGGGCGAAGACGACTTCAAGCTTGGAGACGCTCGCAAACCGTGCAGGCGATATCATCCAACTTGGAAACGACATCGACTCTATTGTTACGCTCTCGCAGCGTATAGATGAGCTTATATCCCTTCAAGCAGAGATAACAAACATTTTGACAGTTCATGCAAATCTCGCAAGCATAGTCACAACAGCAGGAAGCATAGCAAACGTAAACACAACTGCGGCGAGTATTGCCGACATCAACTCTCTTGCGCTTAAAATCGTAGAGCTAAACGCTATCTATGCAGCCTTGGCGGATATACTAGACGCGTCCAATCAAGCAGACATCGCAACTGCTCAGGCGGCTACAGCAACCACTAAGGCAGCAGAGGCGGCAGGCTCTGCAACTACAGCGACAGAGCAGGCATCAATCGCTACTGCAAAAGTAAACGAGATAAAAAATGTGACGGCACAAGCTCAAACATTGGTGGCAGGAAGCGCGGCAACTGCAAGCTACAATCCTGTTGACGGCAAGCTGACTTTTGGTATCCCGCAAGGAAACAAGGGAGACAAGGGAGACAACTTTACGGTTAATGCAGTCGGACTGCTCTCACAAAAGT
>NZ_JAVVFL010000001.1:0-37544 GCF_032250635.1 Sulfurimonas sp. | reverse complement strand
GGAGACAAGGGAGACAACTTTACGGTTAATGCAGTCGGACTGCTCTCACAAAAGTCACTTTATGATCTGCAAACAACAGGCTTTAGCTTTTTGGCACTTGACGAAGCGCTTATCTACTTCAAGCTTAGTGCAACCGAGGCAGACTGGTCTCTTGGTTCTCCTTTTGGAAAGGGAGACAAAGGAGATACGGGAGCGACTGGAAACGGCATTGCAAGCGTAAACTTCATAGGTACCACAGATGCGAGCGGGTTTGCGGCGCAAAGCGGAGCTACGGATACTTACCGTATCACTTTTACAGACACAACAACGAGCGACTTCACTATCTACAACGGACTTGACAGCGATGTCTACATGGTGGACTTGCTCGCACACACAAACAGAACCGACAATCCTCACACTGTAACTAAAGCGCAAGTGGGGCTTGGAAGTGTTGACAACACGAGTGACGCGGACAAGCCTGTAAGTACGGCTCAACAGACTGCGCTTAATGCAAAACTAGACGCTACGGCAAATGCGGTGTCGGCTTCAAAACTTGCAACGGCAAGAACTATAACTCTAGCCGGAGAGGTTGCAGGGAGCGCTTCTTTTGATGGCATGGCAAATATTATTCTCACAGCTACGGCAAGAGGTATCGCACTACCTACCAAAACAGGGGTAACTACAATAGTAGTGGACGGTAACTCTCTTGAAATGAGCCTATATGTAACTCCTACGGCTGGGTTTGACTACTACTTTAGCAAAACAGCGATTACAACAACAGTTCAAGCAGATACCATAGGAGGTTTTCACTATTCCTTAGTGCCTCATGCAGAAGCTCCGACAGGTAACAAAACAGAAGCAGATATGGTAAAGCTTAGAGGTATCAATGAATACTCTATATGGACGCTATGGGATAGACCTATCTGCCCAGACCCTCGCGGTAAAGCAAAAGTAGGTTCACGTTGGTATGACATCTACCTTATGGATAGAGACTACGGCATAAGAGGCTACTCAGCTCCTACGGTTCATACAGGTGCAAACATAGCGGGAGGCGTGGCAGATGCAACGTACTTTAGACAGATACCAAAGATACCTCTAGCATACGGTGGAGATGGTACTGTTACTTACGGTAAATACACTTGGTTTCAAGCGTGTGAGGTGGCAACTGCAACAGGTAACCAAAACATAAGCTACAACGAGTTTCCTACTATTGCGTATGGCGTTCTTGAGGGTGTTTCTTCGTCTGCTTATGGAGACAACGGAACAATCTTCCACATCCCAGAGCTTATGTCTAAATATGGCATTGAGATGGCGACAGGTACGGAGCATATTTGGGGAGCCGACCTAGCAAACGGATACGGAACTACTACTTTTGCGTATATGGACAATGCGGATGCAAGAGGGCAGATTTATGCAACATCAAATGCTCCTGTTGCGGTGTTATTGGGCGGGATTCGCACGAGTGGCGTCACTGCCGGTTCGCGCGCCTCGCATTGGAGCAGCTATGTTTGGTATTCGAGTTGGCAGATTGGTTCTCGTTTCGCTTGTGACTCCTTGGAACATGCGTAGTGAGCGGAAGCGAACGGAGTGTGCATGAGTAGCTTAGTGGTGGTAGAGAAGTATGATGAGTTTGTCAACTACATCTACCCAGTGTTGCAAAACATACCGCGCAAGCACGGCATACTCAAAGAGAAGACAATCCAGCTTGTGTTTTTACAAGTTGAGCTGTTTTACAAGGCTGTAAAGTCAAATCACGTTAGCAAGCTCTATGAAGCGGACGCTAACTTGGCACTGGTTCGTTATCACTTGCGATTTTTAGCGAGTGAGAAGCGCAAGCTTGTAAGTCCAAAACAACATCAAGTAGCTTCTATCCTTCTGGCAGAGGTCGGAAAGATAGTTGGTGCCATGATAAAGGGCAGGTAAGAAAGCGGTGATATTGGGCGGGAATCGCACGAATGGCGTCAATGCCGGTTCGCGCGCCTCGAATTGGAACAACTATGTTTGGAATTCGAATTGGAATATTGGTTCTCGTTTCGCTTGTGAGTATTTACTTATAACACTTATGCAACTTAAGGGTTGTGTAGTGCGACTAAAGATAGTCAGCTTATCTGTCCTGCGTAATGCAAACAAAGTAATGGGTCTGTAAAACTAAGAGTAGTGAAACATCGAAACTAGAAGACAGCAAAAACATAAAAAAGGTAAGAGTTGTGGGCAAAAAGTACAGAAACTTGTTTCATAAAATCGTAGATATCGACAACTTAAGAGATGCCTATAAAAAAGCCACAAGAGGTGGAAATAGATACTCAAACGGTCACTTGATATTTAAAGAAAATTTAGAGGCAAATCTATACATCTTGCAACAACAGATGATAAAAGAGACATATAACATCGGCAAGTATTTTAACTTTACTGTTCATGAGCCTAAAACGCGCATCATAAACAGCTTGCCATTTCGCGACAGAGTGGCACAACACGCTATAAACAATGTGATAGAGCCTATCTTTGAGAAGACATTTTACAGCACTTCGTATGCTTGCAGAAAAGACAAAGGCACGCACAAAGGCATAAACAAGGTTCAATCTCAGCTAAGAAAGATGAAGAAGCAAGGCGAGGTTTACTTTTTGAAGATGGATTTTAAAGGCTATTTTCACAGTGTCAATTCCAAACTGCTCAAAGAGAAAGTGGAAAAAAAGATAACTGACAAAAAGTCTTTAAGACTCATTTTTAAGTTTATATGCGCTCAGGGGATTATGATAGGCAACTTGCTCAGTCAACTGTTTGCAAATCTCTACGGTCATGTGTTTGACACGTTTATAAAAGTAAAGCTTGGCGTAAAGTACTACTACAGATATATGGACGACACTTTGATATTTAGTCATAGCAAAGAGTATCTAGTGAGAGTACAAAAGATTTTAGAGAAGTTCATAGCTATTTTTATGAAGTTGAAATTTTCTAAATGGTTCATCCAAAAAGCGGACGTTCAGTTTATAAACTTTTTGGGTATGAGGATAAAGTCCGGGTTTAAACTACTTCGCAAAGCGAGTGTTACTAGAGCAAGAAGAGCTATAAAGAAGTTTTTGAAGTTAGAGCTATTCGCAAAGCTTTTTAAGTTTTTAGGCAGCTGGCTCGGACACGCTATAAAAGCGGATAGCTACAACTTGCTAAATTTACTAAGAGGAGAATTACACACATGCAAGATGAGATTACAGCACGTCCTTTAGTGGACATTTTAAGTGAGCAACTTGGAGAGCCGGTTGTGATGAGCGGAGATAACTATGTGCTTTTGAGCAACAAGAGCGTAGTTGCAGCGGCGGCGGTAGAGTTGGCGATTGCTGCACAGCAGAATGAACTTGCTGATGCACAAACAGCAAAGGCAATAGCCGACCATAAAACCAACGGCGAGCTATACACACTAGGCGGAGTTGAGTATCAGGTTCCTTTTATGAAAGATGATGCGGACGGATTGCTGCAGGTAAAAGCCGCGTTTGATATGGGTGTCTTAAGCACAAATATTCACTTTACAAACGGAACCATAATGCCAATAGCATCAACAGAGTTCGCGGCATTTGCCATGTGGTTTGTAGAGAAGCGCAACAGCTTCTTTGTGTAGGATAGTGTGATGACACAGGATGAGCTCTATGCAAAGTTTGATAACGATGCAAAAAAAAGAAGCCGCGCGATGCGATTTCTCTTAGTGCTAGACCAGATGGTCAATGTCTTATTTTGGAACGGCTCGCAAGATGAGACGATAAGCTCTCACATACATCGCAGACAGCAGGGTGGTAGAGCTACATGGTTTGATGATATGGTGTGCTGCTTGTTAAAGAGATTAGAGCAAAATCATTGTGAAAAAAGTTTGGGAGAGTGAGATGATAGCAGAGAGTGTAACGGCGAGCGTGTATGCAAAGGTCGTGTTCAATTTTTTTACGGTGTGCCTAGGTGGAATGCTAACGTACTTAGGTTTAAGCGGCGAGTCGTTCTTTCTCTTTAGTGTGCTGCTCATCATAGACTACACTACAGGAGTAGCAAAAGCCTACAGACTAGGACACAGCATAACGAGTAACAAGATGAAGTACGGCGTACTCTCTAAGCTTTCGCTGCTTCTTATACCTATAGTTTTGGCTATCGGGGCGAAAGCGGTTGGAGCAGACTTCAAAACCGTTTTGATGGTTGGGATAAACATACTTGTGTTAAGCGAGATCTACTCAATCATAGGAAACATTTACAGCATACGCACAAAAGATGAACTGCCTGAGTATGACGTTGTGGCGATGATAGGCAAGCGAATACGAAACGTACTTATACGATACAGCGAGGATGGATAGTATGTCAATAATAGCGATGAGAATATATGCGCTGCTAATCGTAGCGGCGGCACTTGCGGGAGTCGGCTACAAGTGTTACGCACACATGGAGTCGCTCAAAGATGAGATCAGTTCAAGAGATGTAAGTATCTCGCAGCTTGAGAGAAAAATGGAAGATGCGCAAAAGAAGATGTTAACCACGCAACTAGAGTCAGAGCGATATCAAGCCGCGCTCTTAGAACAGTCGCGCACTATAGAACTGCACGGTGAGAAGTACAAGCAATCTCAAAAAGAACTTACAAAATGGCGCGCTGATGCAAAGAAGTACCAAAACATAGAGAGACATCTACCGTCTCAAACAATCATATATAGGAGCAATTGTGAAGATATTAAAACTTACTTTGATAGCCTTGATGGCTTTAGCCTTGACAGCATGCAGTAATAAGCAAGAGTGTACGCCCATAGAGACAAAGGTCTACATAGACAAGCCTACTCCATACCCTGTTTATGCTCCATGCAAAACAGAAGAGGTAAAGTGCGGAGAGTTGAGAGGCACACCGATAGAGAAGCAAGACCAATCGCTTAAGTGCATCATGGAACTTAGAAAATCAATAGAGGGGTGTAAATGAAAAAGCTTATTGAAGAGATTATGAAAAATGAGGGGTTTGTCGGAACTGTTTACAAAG
This sequence comes from Sulfurimonas sp., assembly GCF_032250635.1. GTDB lineage: Bacteria > Campylobacterota > Campylobacteria > Campylobacterales > Sulfurimonadaceae > Sulfurimonas. The sequence goes on along the minus strand of NZ_JAVVFL010000001.1, from coordinate 32,575 downwards.
ACACTCTCGGCTTTGACACTATAGGCTATGGCACAAAACTGCCTCTTGTCAAAGAAGAGGCGGCGCTTATCTTAGAGTATCGCCTCAAAGCGAAGATAAAAGAGCTTGAAACAAAAGAGCCGTTTGTAAACAAACTCCCTCTTGAAAAGCAGGAGATACTTGCGGAGATGTGTTATCAGATGGGAGTGAACGGAGTTTTAAAGTTTAAGAAGATGTGGGCTGCTTTAAAAGAGTTTGACTACGAAGCGGCAAGCGTTCAGATGCTAGACAGCAGATGGGCGGAGCAAACTCCAAATAGAGCGATGAAGTTATCGCAGATGATGAGGGGGTAGAGTGATGAACTCAAAGAAAAGCAACAACCTCGGAGCAGTTGCGATTACAAAAGCGAGAGAGCTGGAGGCTTTAATAGACATCTTAAACAACACGACTATTGGAACTCTTAATGAAGATATTGCGGCAAATGCAAACGATATCGCAACTCTTAACGAAGGCATCACTGCAAACGCAAACGCTATCGTTGCTATAAACGAGAGCATCGCCACACTCAACACAGCGATAACTGCAAATGCAGAGGCTCTGGCAGTTATTGACGCTAAGATTGGTGCGCTCTCCACTCTCTTTTCACTTGCTTTTGATGTAGCAGGAGTGCTTACAACAGAGGCGTACACTACTCATAAACATAGTTATGAAGACGCGACCATAGCAGATACAGCCGATGGCTCAGGAACAGAGACAAGTACAACCAAAACCACAACAGGAGTGAACTAATGGCAATAGATACAGAAGACCTATCAACAATTTATGATACTTTCTTAAGTAAAAGCCTAAAAGAGCTTAATGACACACAGGCATCAATGCAGATGGAGGATGAGCACTTCTCTGCAATAATGTCAGAGATAATAAAATCATCAATGGAAAACAGCGTACGCGCATATCAGGCAATTAACGCAAATGCACTAGTTCAGGCACAAATAGCCACCGAGCTTAAAAAAGCGCTTGATATTGTTTCTACTACAACGGTGAGAGACTTGCAGAATGCAAAAGATTTACTTCTTAAAGATGAGCAAATCAGCATGCTTACTGCGCAACAAGCCACCGAGCTTAAAAAAGCGCTTGATATTGTTTCTACTACAACGGTGAGAGACTTGCAGAATGCAAAAGATTTACTTCTTAAAGATGAGCAAATCAGCATGCTTACTGCGCAACAAGCCACCGAGCTTAAAAAAGCGCTTGATATTGTCTCTACAACAGCAGTGCGAAATGCAAACTCTGCGGCTGACATCATCAACAAAACAAAGCAGGGAGTTCTACTTGACAAGCAGGCTTTAAAGCTTATCGTAGACACGCTCTTTGTTGAGAAACAGACACTTGAGCTTGGACGCTCTGTTGAGTTTAATAACAACATTAAAGCGCTTGACAGCTATGCAGATATGGTTGGAACAATGGGAGCCGGCGGATTGGTTATTAGTTCTGATATGTGGACCACTCTATTTGCTATGATAAATGCGCTTAATACGAATGCCACTGTTCCTACATCTACTACAATAACTAAGTTGTAAGCATGAGTGGAAGCATTGGGTACACTGGGAGCACCTCTGCAGATACACTTTTTAGTTTTGCCGATAATACATTCGGTGGAACAGGAGGGGGAACTGGGGTTGCGGGTAATCCAGAGGAGTCAGGAGGCTCTGTTTATGTACCAACAGGCAATACCGTTCAAACAAATGTATTCACTGATGATATCCTCCTTGGAGAGTTTGGTGGCAATATTGCAAATGTAGAAAATCCATACGACCAAACAATACACACCTCCACAAAATACACAGACGTTTATAGACATGTTCCTGTTTATGACAGTAACGGAAACTTTTCCTATTTGCGCCGTATCTATGTCGGAACTATCTCAACAAAAATATACTCCGACAATCCAGCTTACTCGCAGTTTGAAACAGCCGTGACTACAGCACAAACTACTGAGTCCTCACAAATCACAGAATCGCAGCTTGGGGAGTTGCAGGTACAAATTGATGATTTTGCCAATACGATAGACAAATACTATGATAGAGATGTGTTTGGGGATACTGCTGCTATTGATGATACAACACAGACTATCGGCTCTTTAGAGTATGAAATAGAGCAGCTTTCACTTCAGGATGATTTGTCTCAAAACTATGACCGCATTGATGACACAGACAATACTGCAAGGATTAAAGAGCTAGAGGAGCAGCTCGCCGAAGCAAAATCACAACTAGAAGACCTGACAGTAAAGTATGATAAAGAAAAAAAAGACTTTATTAGCGATATTACATCACATAAGGTTGACAACTGGAAGTGGGATTTTTATTATGTGCCGCAGCCCGATGGTTATGATTACACTGCTACCGCAAAACAAGATATAAAAAGCTATATGACGCTAAACACCACAGATGAGATGAACAGATGGATGGCGGGCGGAGATTTATATGATGCTCCTCGTGCCGGAGATGTTGCCTTTAGCGTGGTGGGTAATCTTAATACGGTGCGCTTCTTAGGTCTTATGGATACAAACAGATCCGATGATATGATTCTCTCACATATAAACCCCGAGCGGCAACAGATGTTTGGAGAGCTGGCGGGCGAAGAGAACTTTAGTATCTTTTAACCCTCAAAGTATCTTATAAAATTAAAAATGCGATTTAAACAACCCACTTAAGCCTTTTTTTCTCTATACAATACCCACTAAATATAATGAAAAACTAAAGGACGCACAAATGGGAAAAGAACATAAAGAGGACGTAGCAGATTTTATGGAAGATGCACTTGGACTTAAAGATGAGACTATTGAAACAGAGGAAACACCTACTAAAGAGGTAGCGTCATCTGACCCCTCAGAACAAAAAGAAGAGCAGAAGGTTCCAGAAGCTACTCCATCAACTGCCACTCTTGTTACGCAAGAGCAAATAGGTATAAATAAAGAGATTGCAAAGATTGATTTACAGATAGAAGCTCTCGAGTCCACCGTTGTAGATGCAACTGCTTTTTATGACAACTTGGAAAATGAGTTGAGTGAAGAGGAGCAAGGCTTAGAGTTTAGCGATAAGAGCGCCTACATGAAACTTGTGAGCAAAAAAGCAAAAGAGTATGAAGAGAAGCACTCCAAAAAAGAGGATGTTCAAAACCTAAAGTCTCAAAAAAAAGAGCTTGAGTTAGTTTATGAGAGACAGGGCGCAATTACAGATGTAACTGCAAAGTACCCAGACTACAACCATGAAAAAGTTTTGAATTTCTACATGAACGAGCTTAGCAAGAGTGAGCAAGACAAGATTGTACAAGCATCCAAGAGCTACCAAGATGTTTACGAAAATGCTTACAAGAAATATATTGTCACAAATCCGTCCAATATTCACACCACAACTGTTCCAAACATACCAAATGTTAACAATGTTAGAAAACAAACTGTAAATAACAGTAGCATTGATAACGGTTTGACATCGCATGATGACCAGCTTAAACAAGCTTTAGGGCTGTAAATTTAAAACATAGGAATGGATATGCTAGAACAAGCAAAAAGCGAAATGAAGAGAGACGAGTGGGACATAAAGGAAGATATGCGTGCAGTTCAAAGAGCCATCGCGGTCTTTAAAGACAAAGAGCGTTTGGCGGATGTGCAAGAGTTAATTAAACAAAGAAAAGAAGAACAAGCCTCTTTGGATTCGGTGGCAGAGGGGGATTTACAAAAAGCTTTAGGGCTTTCGTGAGTCTAGGGTAGTAGACCTACCCTAAAGTAAGTAGCAAAGAGCCAACCCTAAGCGTCGCTTTGCTACTTACTCTAGGGTAGGCAAAAGTTAGAAGTGTCTTTAAAACACACAACAAAAATAAAGGAATAGTTATGGCAGAAGTTTTTGGTGGTTTGTCTGCGGGAGATTTTTTATCTGATGCTGACACAAGAGTAGCGTATAGTAAGGCGGTAACCAAAGAGGTTACTAAAAAGAGTAAGATGAAGCCGTTTATCGCATCAAGCGAAAACGATGCAACAAGCATTATTAGAAGTGTTCTTAAGACACTCGAACACGGCAGTATTGTAGGCGTTGAGATGGAAGATGCTCTCATCGAGAGTGGAGCAGTCGGCAATGTTGACTTTTCTGCAAGTGGAGAAGAGCTTAAAAACATCAAGCAATTTATCAAGATTGATAGATTTCAACATGCGGTTCCATCAACTCAGAGTATAGTCAATCAGAGAAATGCAGACTCATTTAAGTCTCGCTCAAAAGATTCACTAAGCAACTGGGGAACTATGAAGTTCGACAAGATTGTATTTAGTGCGTTTAGCGCTGATTGTACCAATATTGTTGTTTGTGGACACCCTGCTGATGCAACTACTGCAAACTTGGTTAAGGCAGATGTGCTTACAACTACAGATGTTGAAGAGGCAAAGAGACGCGCACTTCTTGGATTAAATGCAGCGGGCGAGAGCGTTCCTCCACTTATCCCTGTTAAAACAACTCAGAATGAGAACATGGGCTACTATGATGAAGTTGAGTATTTTGTAATGTTCGTTGGTACAAACTCGGCAAGAAACATCAAGACAGATCCAAACTGGGAAGCTGCAAGAAAAGATGCGCTAGAACGTGGAAAATCAAACCCTATCTTTAGTGGTGCTTTAGGTTTTTGGGATGGCGTACTTTTACTTGACGTTAAAACAGATACGGCAAGACAGTCGGGCGTGCTTACTTCAAGCTCTAAGTTTGTAGGTTTTGGAAATGTTAAGACAAGTGACTTAGGCATTTACAAGGGCGGTGTTGCAGACCAAGAGACTGAGATAAATCTTTTAGTTGGTGCCGGTGCCGGTTATATCGTTGTTGACCAAGGCGTTGCCTATTATGATTGGGTAGATAAATCTGACCCTAGACGTATGAACGCTGGAATTGACAGAGTGTATGGCTTTGCTAAGACAAAGTATGAGGCTAGTGCGAACGATGGCGTTTTAAAAGACAGTATTTTTGATGGCAATGACTATGGCGTTATCGCTGTTGTTGCTTCAACTGGCATATAGGGGAGATGAGTTATGGCTATTATTTCAAGTAGAAAAAATCGTGAAATCAGAGACAACGGTACAGTTACTTTTGTCGTAAAAGGTGCCGATGTAGGCAAGACCATAGATTTTATGGGAATTGCTGATGGCTTTCGTATTGTGAACGTAAACGTAACTGTTGATGAGGCTTTTGCAAACGTTGACAACACTATCAGTGTAGGTATTGAGGGCGACTTAGTTCGCTTCATCCCTGCTACTACTGCAAATGCGATCAAGGGTATCGGCTTTAACAACCGTCAGCTTAGTGCTACACAGTCTATGGCTATTGTAGTTGATATAATCGGCACAGCAAGTGCAACCGGTAGCGCAACCGTTACAGTGGAATATGCAAAACTTCCTGTATCAAAGCAAGAGTACTAGGTCGCGGTTATGGCTAAAGTACATTTTGCACCGTATAGTGCCATCAAGTATGTTGGGTCTAAGGCTAAGGATTTCAATACCTCCTTAGCTCGCCCTAAGCCTACTCTAAAAAAAGGTGATATCGTTATCGTTCTTAAAAAAGATGCTTTTAATCTTGTATCTAAGGGTTACGGAGAGTTTGTTGCTGTTGATACGATTGAGTTTAAAAAAGGAGATATTGAGACAGCTGCTAAAATAGAGGCTCTTGAGGCAGAGGTTACAACACTTCAAGCGGAGGTTGCAAGACTTCATGGCGAAAATGCTGCACTCCTTTTGGAGCTAGCTACTACTCCAGAGTGTTGTGGAGCAAAAGATACAGCGGTTGATGAAGCTTTTGGCGCTATGCCTGAAGTTTTACCTGAATCTCTTGAGATTGTCCTAGATGATGTTGTCTTGGATGAGACAGAAGAAAAAAGCGAGTAAAGAGAAATGAAAGCAAGTGATTTTATCTTACAAACACGCTCTGACCTACAAGAGAAGTCTGAGCATTGGAAAGATGAGGAGCTTCTTTTAAAACTGCAAAGGGCTTATGTCTCTTTGCAGTTTGATTTGCCTTGTTTTATAGCTAAACAAAGCATAGCTATAGTAGATGGCAAGCAAGAATACTACCTTGACTATACTCCAATCAAGAACGTAGCACTAAGCATAGACAACCGCTCTCTTGATTTTGCAACTTTAGAGTTTTTCTATGTCAGAGCTAATGAGAACAGCTACACGTTTGATAAGAATATTATGCTTTTAGGTTTTATGCCTACAAACGCCATGAGCGCGACCATTGTATATAAATATGCAAAAGAGTTAGCAACTGAGAATTGTGAGATAGAAGTTCCAAACACGCAATACAAAGCATTGAGACTTCTGTTTTTAAGTGAGATACATGAGAAGCCTACGAGAAACTCTAAAGAAAGAGTTTTGAGCCTACACTACCTTAGGCTCTATGAGCAAGAGATGATGAAACTCAAAGTGTTACAGCCTATAAGAGCTAAAAATATAACATCAAATTATCAAAGGATTTAACATGAGCTGGAACAGTGGAGATACTTCTATGACAATACAAGGGCTAGGTGCGCTCGCTGGTGCATGGGGTCAGTACGAAACAGGTAAAGAAGCAAACAAGATAAAAAAAGAGCAGCTTGCTTACGAGAAGCAAAAAGATGATGCCTACAATGCAAAGATAGACAAAGCGCAAACGAATCTTGATGATGCTTTTAGTGATAGCATTTTTAATGTGAACAATAAGAAAAAAAAGAACCCTTACGACTATGATTATGAAGTTGATGCCGTAGAACCTGCAACAGCAGTGTAGGTCGCAGCATGTTTAAAGATACTTTTATACTTACCGAATGGCTAAAGGAATCCTCGCGCCATTTTAAAAAAACAAAAGAGTTTAGTAAAAAAGTAAGAGAGTACTACAATGGCGATCAACTTGATAGAACCATCAAGCAGATACTCGCAAATCGCGGACAGCCTGAGCAGTACGAAAATAATATTGCAAAACACAACAACGCAATACTTGGATTTAAAAAAGAGAGGCAAATAGATATTCGTCTCTTTGGACGACAGCAAAGAGATAGAGTCGGGGCAGAGATGCTCAATGCGCTGCTCAAAGCAATTACTCAAGTGAGCGACTATGAGGTAGAGATAGATGCGCTTGATGATGAGCTAAGTCTTGAGGGCGTAGCCATTGCAGAGCTTACCATAAATGCAAGCGGAGAATTTGATGAGTTTGGGCGTGAGCATAAAGATATAGAGATAAAGCAAGTGCCATCAAACGAATGTTATCTTGACCCATTTTCCCGCGCGAAAAACTACAATCATGATGCGCGCTATATTCATAGATGTTTTTGGATAGATACAGAGGATTTGCTCGGGCTTGGGTTCGATGAGAAGAAGATAAATGAGGTCACAAACATAAACTATGTTGCGGACATAGTAGAAGATGACATGTGGGCAGATGAGACGATACGCAAAAGAGTTCTGCTTAGTTACACTTGGTATAGAAAATATGACGAGGCTACAAAAAAAGATAAGTTCTACTACTGTTTTTGGAGCGATGTAACGATACTTTTACAAGGAGAGTCTCCTTATGATTTTGATGGATTTCCTTATGAAGTGGAGTTTTTAAGCCGTGATTTCTTAGGCAAAATAAAATACTGGGGATTGTACAGAGACATCATGCCTATACAAGACCACATAAACTATGCAAAGTTACGCTTGCAAAATATGATGGCAAACAACAAGACGCTCATAAACCGTGGAGCGCTGATAGATGGAGACATGGAAGCGTTTAACTCTGAGTATAGTCTTGACAATGCTACAGTTATGGTTGAAGATATTAATGGTGTAAAAGATATTAAGCAAAATGTACAGATACAGCAGATACTAGGCATCATCATTGATGGACGACAGCAGATAAGCGAACTTCTCAACTCAAACAAAGAGATGCTCGGAACCGCAAACAATCGCATGAGTGCAGTCGGGCAAGAGCAGAGAGTCCAAACAGGGCTTGTCGGGCTTAGCCGCTTTATGAATTCTAGTGATAACCTGCAAAAGAAGATCATTAAAAAGAGCGTTAAATTTATAGAGCAGTATTATGATACGCAAAGAGTCGTAAGCATAGTCGATGAAGATTATATACAAGACTACATCACAATGAATGAAGCGATTTTAAACGACAACGGCGGTGTAGAGCTTGAAGTGTTGGCGGATGGAAAAGTAAAACCTATAGTCTCAAATGCTATTAGCGTGGGTAAATATGACTTGATTTTTACAGCAAAGCCAAAGTCAAACTCTATGAGCAGTGAGCGTTTACGCCAAAATGTAGAGCTTCTCAAAGTGCTACAAAGTACCGACCCTGAGCTTGTAAAGTATCTCATACCAGATATACTAAAAGATAGCGACTCTCCATCTGCAAAGAAGATAAGAGAGATAATCGAGCAGAGAGACACGCAGTCTCAAAACTCTCCACAGGCGCAGCAAAACGCACAGCTTCAAGCGGAAAATGAAAAGCTTAATATGATGGTAAAACAGTCACAAGCAAATCTGAACAACACAAAAGCAAAAGCGATGCTTGACAGAAACCAGATAGATTTACAAAAAGCTTTTAGTAATTCTCTCGTTCAAAAAGAGACAGTAAAAGCAAAGCATGACAAAAACCAGCTTGATGCAATGAGGAGGATAGGATAATGGGATGGTATGACAGTTTTCGGGGTAATGCAGCGGGTGTGAATATGAGCGGTGTCGGAAGTGATGCCGGACTTGGCGCGAAAGCTTTTGGCGATGCCTTTGTGAGTATTGGCAAAAACATGGACGATAGAGAGAAGAGAGATGCAACCATCAACGCGCAAAAGTCACAGATGGCTGCTGATGAAGCAAGGCTTAAAACTGAAGCCGCAAAAACAGAACTCTACGGTACACAAAATATAGCAGCACTTGATACAATAGATGAGACAAAACAGACGAGAGAGACAAAGAAGCTCGATGATGCGTTTAGTAACTCATACAGAAGCGTAGACGGTGCTGAAAATCTAAAGCTATTTAAAGACAACTACCGTACTGGGAATGGCTATGGCAATATATCTGATGATGCAGTTAAAGCCGCAGATACACACTTCCAAGGTAAGTTTAACGATGAGGCTAAAAATGTTGCAGTTGGCAAAGAGTATAAAGATTTTAATACTTTTGCAAAAGAGAACGAGCAGCTTATCAAGATGGCAGATGGCAAGACGATAATGGAGCTTGATAAATACTTCACAGACAAAGACACAACGGCGGCAAGCTTAGCGGCGAAAGAGAAAGATGTCAAACATGCAACAGCGCTCTATAAAGCAGAAAGTGCAAATGGAGGAAAACTAAATAAAGACCTCCTTGATCTGCAAAACTCAATAGGCAAAGAGTACGGCGAGTATGATGAAGTTACAGGGCAGTTTACTATCGACCCAGAGCGCAAAGAGGAAGCAGCCTTTGCTCTGGAGAACGGAACAAGCCTTTTAAACAATGGCGTTAAAGACTTGGCGTCTATACGAAAACAGACTAAAGATGCCTACGCAAAAAGAAAAGAAAGCGATGCGCCTAAGACTGCGAAAAGTTGGAAAGATTACGAAAAATAAGTATGATGTTTTAACAACCCACTTAAGCATTTTTTATTTGCTAACATAAGCCTTTATAAAAACAATAAAGGCTTCCCATTGAAACAGATAGACATCTTCTCTGATAAAGATTTTCAATCGCTTGACCTCTCCAAAAAACAGACAATTACTACAAACTACTTCGATACAGAAATGGCAGATGCTGAGTTTTTAGCGCTTGATGCTCAAGAGCAGACACGCATTAAAGAGAACTTTGTAAATGCACAGCTTGACTTTGATGTTAGCGACACCCTTGACAAAGGAGTATCTGCAATAGAGCGCGCGTTTGCTCCTGTATACAAAGAGGATACTGATGTAACCGACCCTGCCCTACATAATGCAGTTGCACCAAACAGAGACGGTTCTCTCCCGATACAGACAAAAGCCGCTACTGCTGAAAAGCCTTTTATGATAGATGCTCTCACATCAGATATCGTGCAAACTGATGATGTAACCGCTACGAGAGAGTTTAAGCCTGCAATGCGAACTGCTGTTGAAATATTTAACGACACACCTGCAAGAATGATTTCGCCTGCTGAGCAAGATGCCCAAACCATAGAGGCAAACAAAAGAACTATCTCTATGGGCGAAAATCAAGACTATGTCAATCCAGAAGCTAGCGAATGGGAGCTTGGCAAAAGAGTCGTAAACCGCGTGAACGAGCTTACTGCAAATGCGATTCAAGGCACATACAATCTACTTGGAAATATAAAGACACCCATGGAGTACCTCGGCATAACCACTGAGGCGCTGGATGCACAAAATAAAAAGCGCGCGGATTGGTTTAAAAATGCAAGTGATAAGCTTAATGATTTCGTGTATGAAAAAAACAAGATGGAACTACACGATGGATCCATAGTTCAAAAGCCTACACATAGCTGGGAAGAGGTAAAAAAAGGATTTAGCAGCGGCGGAGTGTTTGATGTAGATGCTTGGCAAGAGCTAGGCAACTATATTGGAAGCGAGGGTGTGGTAAGCGCTCCTGATATGGCAGAGATGGTAGCGGCAATGCCTCTTTACTATGCAGCGAGACAACAAGAGAGTGCAGAGCACAGAGCAGAAAATAACAACCGCAAAGAGCCAACGGCAAACGATTACCTTATGACTGCACCAACAACCATGGGAAGTATAATCCTTGATAGGCTTGGTCTTAAGGCAACAACGGAAGATGTTGTCAAGAGTGTAGGAAAAGATGCGCTTGATGGTTCGCTCAAAGACGCAATAACTACCGTAGGTAAACAAATGCAAAAAGGATTTGTAGTAGAGGGAACTACTGAATCTCTACAAAATCCTATAGAGAAGTTTGGCGAAGAGGTAGGTACGGAAAAAGGACTAAGCAGTCCAGCAGAGTACGCGGACGATGCTCTTGCCGGATTTGTGGCAGGCTCTGGTGCCGGTGCCGGAATAAGTGGCGCAACCGCTACAGGAACAGAAATATTTAACACTCTATCGCAGGCGAAGCAAGAAAAAGCGCGTGAGGCGTATGTGCAAGATGCTTATAATAAGCAGGTATTGGGCAGTGGGCTAGTTACTACCGTTGACGATGCAGGGTATATAAACTTTTCAAACGATCTGCGTGGTAAAGTAAAAACTATTCAAGATGAGTTTCAAAATTTAGTCATCAATCATCCTGAGCAAGTCGTGCCTGTTGAAGCTGTTGATAGTGTTGAGATGCAAGAGCAGATAGTAGCAGATGCTAAAGCCAATGGCTTAAACGTGAGTGACAATAACGGACTCAACGCAATAGATACAGGCTGGAATGAGCTTAGAGCCGAGTTGTCAAGTAATCCTTTACAAGTGGATGAGGAGTTGAAGCCTAAAGGGTTTGCGGATGCACCAACGGTAGATACGGCACGACTTCAAGAGTTGCAAGAAAAAACGGATGATGAACTTACGCAAGATGAGAAGTTTGAACTTGAGGATTTGAGTGCAAGTGTGAATGAAACAGCAACATCAACTCCCGCACCCGTAATCGAAAAGCCTGTTATCGGAGAGCCTGAGCCGGAGGCGAAAGCGGATGTTAACGACATCAATGTCGTGGAGACAAAAGAGGCGCAAGATACAGAATTTACAGAGCTACAAAATCACCCTCGTTATAAATCGCTTCTTGATATGCGCAAAGATATTTATGCCAAAGATGCGGCAAGTGTAAACAACCTTGTACAGGCTGGTGCAGGAAGAGAACTTGATGGGCATGGCGGTACTGATAAAAATACTTATGACAAGGCGCAGTATGAGCGAAACTACAGAGCAGATTTTCTACTTACCAAGAGTGATATCACAAGACTTGGAAAAGGGGAGATAGACACAGAGTTGCTTGCTAAACTCAAAGCAGACTTGGGAGTGCTTGATAATTCTCCTGAATATGCAGCATCACAGTATGACAATTTTGTACAAGATGAGTATGCGCGCGCGTACGGCATTTTGTCTACTGCCACAAAAACGAAGCAAGGCACTCAAAACTCACTTGCTTTTGAGGGTACGAGAAACGCTCTTTTTGATACAACTGCAAGCACAGAGTATATCGTTCCTGAGTGGGCGAAGGGTATAGTCAATAGTGTGGTAAAATATGAAGATGTTATTACCGCTATCACTAATGCTAAAAATGGCAAGCATAGCGAACTCTCCGACAGAGTTATGGAGCAGCTGCATAGAGCCGGCAGTCCGCACTTAGCAGAGGATATCAAAAGATTTAACGAGCTACAGGCTAACTGGAATTTAAACGAGCTTGAAGAGCAAGAAGCATCAGCTCTTGCAAGACTTTTAGACACATACTTAGAGGAAGAGGAAAATGGAAAATACAACAGAGACCCCGCAGCAAACACAAAAACGGACGCAGGCACTTTACCAACTGAGACAAAAAGCGATACCACTCTACAAGAGCCTACTAGCAAAGGGACATACGCAGGAGAAAGCAAGGGAGCTAACGATAGAGGTGTATCCGGAAGCAGCGATGCTAAAATAATCTTTGACACGACAAAGGTTTATACAACTAAGGGGATTATGAATGAAATTCCTAGTCGTGAGGTATCAAAGAAGCTTCAAAAAGATGTAGCGAAATATGTGCAGCAGTTGCAAAAAGCTCTTGGTGGATGGGAGGTTGCAGTAGATAAAAAAGGCAAACCTCTTTCATATATGGGAGTTAGCAACAACCTTGCTCCTGCTGGTGGCAGTGTTTCGTTTAAACTCTATAAGCCAAATAGTGATATTGGTGTTTATGTCTCGCTTGGTTATGATCTCATAGAAGATGGCATACACGATGCGTACACTATGGGCGATGATATGCGCCTTACTGATGGGCAGCTTTACAGAACTACCAACAAAGCAACGAAAAAAGACGGCAGCAACAGATGGATAAAAAATAGCAAACTAACTTCATCTGAGTTTGTTCGTGATATAATGGATATAGTTGAGAGAGAGGAGAATAGAGGAAATGAGAACAGAGGAAATGACGCAGGCAGTCAAACTGTTGAGCGAACAAATAATACAGCTGGAGTACCAACTTCAAAACAAAACACACTTGACACAAAAACAAATCAAGGAAGTGACAAGTCAGTATCAGAGGGCGATAGACGACCTGACGGACTTGGTACGAATGGAAGCACTCAAGATGAAGTATCCAATGGATATGGCGGAGTGGACGGATACAAAACCGATGGCGGAAATAAACAACCTAAGCAACAGACAACTGATGCAAACAGAGTATTACCAAGATCTGATGAACCAAATAGCACTGAGAGCTATTCACTAGAGGGGAGAACTCCAGTTGAGCTTACAAAAGGTCAACGCAAAAAGTTCAATGACGCTACGCTCGAAATCATAAAAAAACCACTAGAAGAGATTACAGAAGCAGACCGAGAGATACTTCGCCACTATACCGGAGAGGGTGGACTTGGAGAGGCAAACGAAAACTCAGTAAATCAGCACTACACAAACTACGCTACAGTACAATCAATCTACAAAGCCTTAGCAGATGCAGACGTTCCTATGGATAAAATTTTAGAGCCGGCAGTTGGCAGTGGCAACTTTGTTGGGTTTATGCCAAATGCTTCATGGGATGTTGTGGATATAGATACGACAAACATTGAAATCACAAAAAGACTTTATCCTCAAATCAAAAACTTCTTTGCAGACACTTATGAGACCTTTGAGGGCAAGAATTACGACCTTATAGTTTCTAATGTTCCTTTTGCGAGTACAGAGATGCTTATGCGTGAGCATGCTATGACAATCAAACCTGCGTTTAAAGCGATACATAACTTTTACTTTGCTCACTCTATGGATAAAGTAAAAGAGAACGGTGTTATCGCGTTTATGACAAGTACCGGAACAATGGATGGAACAACTACAGCGAGACATCTTAGAAAGTATTTAATGGACAGAGGCGATATCATAGGTGCATTTAGACTTCCCGAGAAGTCACAAGCTAAAAATGCTCATACCGATACCATGATAGATATTATCTTCATCCAAAAACGACCCGAGGGAGTAAAGAGTCGTCAAGAAGATGTGAATAATCAGTTTGTAAACATTGGTAACAAAGACGGTTTTGCTATGAACGAATACCTATTGCAGCATCCTGAGAATTTGCTAGGCGATGAAGTGGTTGTAGCAAACGATAAAACAAAGATGGGCAAAGAGGGCTGGATAGTTCGCGGCGAGCCAAAGTTTGAAAACATCAAGATTAGTTATGAGCCGTATAAAATAGCTAAGAAGACACAAGACGAGCAGCATAGTTTTAAAAACGTAGAAGAAGCTACAGAGTATGCAGCACAAAACAAGATCCCGATGAAGTTGGTAAGCGAAGCTAAACCTCACAGCGAGTTTGCAGATGGGAAAATGGTTTACTACGCGCAGGAGCTTTCATTTAGCGACACTTCTAAAAAAGCTATGTTTGGAGAAGTTCTAAAAGGCGATAACGCACAAAAGGCGCTCTTGCTTGAAAAGATAAAAATGCTTACAGAAGATGGTCTTCGTCTTGAAGACAAAACAATGATAAACACAGCACTTGCGGAGATACAAAACTACAAGCAACGGTTTGAGAAATCTCCTCATAACGACTTAGCACTTAAAAAGTTTATGAAAGAGCACCGCTCCGACATAGCTCTTAAAGAATCTATGAGCTACTTTGATAAAGACTTTACTCCTGCGCCTATCTATGGAGAGCAGACGAGATTTAAAGATAGTGGCGTACTTGAAGTAGATGCAAACTCTCCACTAATAGAGCGTGCACTTTTTTATTCCACTGGCGACACAGCCATAGATACCTCAAAAGAGTATGACTACTTAAGCAAAGAGGATATGCAAGAGTTGGTAAAAAATCGTAGCTATGTTCGCAGCGGAGTAAACGAGATACAGCTTGACTTTATGTACTACAGCGGCAATGTTTACGCAAAACTTGATTCTGTTGAGGGGCTACGCAAATACCATGGACTTAGTATAGACGAATACAACGAGCAGTACATAAAGCTAAAAGCAATAGTTCCTGAGCAGATACCTTTTAAAAATATCACAGTTAAGGGTGGAGAGAGCTGGTTACCTAACGCTGTTCGCGATGCAATAAGCACAGAGAAAAGCGGTGAGCTATTTGTTCGCTCCGATGTGTTTGATGGCGACGGTATGAAAGCAGAGCTTTACAATAGATACCTAAACAAAAAAGCTCTTGCTCCAAAAGGCAAAGACGAGAGCGATCAAGAGAACATCCAAAGGACCATGGAAGCTACAAAGCTTTTGAGCGAGGTTTTAGTTCCACAAGTAATGCAGTATATAGAAAAACAAGGCTTAGCTGAAATACTTACAGACGAGTACAACAGATACTCAAACTTTTATGTCCGTCCTGAGATGACAGGCGTACTACTTCGTGAGCTTCCTAAAACATTTAGAGACAAATCCTTCGCTATGCAATCACATCAACTACAGGGCGCTGAAAAATTGGTGTTTAATAAAAAAGGTGTTTTAGCTTTTGCACCCGGAGGAGGCAAGACAATCACGGCAATAGTTGCAGTTATGAACCTTATAGGTCAAGGCGTTATGAAAAAGCCTCTCTTTGTTGTTCCCGTAAACACAATTGCTCAGTGGGAAAACAGTGTTAAAGAACTTTATCCACATGCCGCAGTGTTTGAATTTCCAAAAGTAAAAAGCGGTGTAAATAAAGGAAATGCAAAAGAGTGGACACAACTAAGCCGTGAAGAAAAAGAGCAGATGGCTTTTGATCTTGCAAACAATCGCTACGACTTCACAATAATTGGCGATACAATGTTCCAAAAGTTTGGGCTACCTAGTGATGTAATGAGTGAGTATGTAGATGATTTGGTTGAGCAGATACAAGCCATAGAGGAAGTTGAGGCAGGCGATACAAAATCAAAGAAAAAAGGCGTATCGGCAGAGGCTAAAAAAAGAGCTTTAAAAAATGGACTTAAACAAGCATACGGTAGTGATGTTGAGTTTGATTTTGCAAAGATGGGCTTTGATGGGTTGATAGCAGATGAAGTGCAATACTATAAAAATATCGGGCTTGGCGGTAAAGATATCAAAGGTGGACTTGGGGCAAGTGTAGTGATGAGCTACTCCGATAAAAATGGAAAAGCACTGACAGCAAAGGATATCCTCGAGGGCGCTGAACCTCATAGCGCGACCCTTGGAAGTATGCGAAGCTATGACTTTAGATTTAAAAGCAAATATGTTTCTCAAAATAATAACGGCAACAATGTCATCTTGCTTACAGGTACGCCAACGCCAAATAAGCCACTGGAGCTTTACACACTTTTACAGCATTTAGACGAGAGCATCCTTTACGAGTATGGTATTGTCTCTTCTAGAGATTTTGTTGATACTTTTTACGATATAGAGGAGCTTGAAACTACAGACTCAGCAGGCAAGATAGTAAAAAGAGAAGCCTTAGCAAGCATGAAAAACCTTGATTGGATGGGCAAGATACTAGATAGATTTGTGGATTACAAAGGCTTTAAAGATATGCCGGAGCTTCCACGACCAAAGCAGGTAGATGTGCAGCACTATCTTAAGCTCTCCAGTGCCGGAGAGAAGATTTTTCAAGACGTGCAGCATAGAATTTTAGCTGCGATGGAAGATGCAAAGAAGATAAAAAGCGGGTTGCTAGACTCTAGCGAAGTTGAGATAGCTCTTGTTGCTATGGGAGCGGGGAGAAGTGCTAGTATTGATTTAAGACTTTATGATGTTGGAACAAAAGGTAAATCTCAATTTACGCCCGATGACCTTTTTGATGTTATAGACAACGATATCGCAACATCTGAAAATAATAAGATACTGAAAACGATAGAGTTGATTACAAATCAATACAAAGAAAATAGCAATAGTGGGCAGATCATCTTCTTGGATAGACTCTCTGTAAAAAACAGCGACGGGAGTGTTACATCCACGCACGCTGAGACACGAGAGAAAATCTTAGCAACTGGCTTGTTTGATGAGAAAGAGGTTGTCTTTGTGAATGGTGCCGCTTTTGTAAATCCTACGACAGGCAAAGTCTCAAAGAGTTCCATAAAACCTGATATGCTAAATAAAATTATGGACATGTATAACAATGGCGACATAAAAGTAATTATTGGAAATACAAGCAAGCTTGGTGTTGGTGTTGACCTAAACAGAAAAACAACTGATATCTACCAGCTTGATATTCCTTTCCGCCCCGATGAGATAGAGCAGCGCTCTAACCGTGGCGTGCGTCAAGGGAATGAAAATACAGAAGTGCGCGTACACCAATTTTTTCAACTTGGAACTTTTGACAAAAGAAGTTATGACATTGTTATGAAAAAAAGAGGGTTTAACGATATGTATAAGTTCTCTGAAAATGAGGACTTAGTTGTGGTGGATGGTGTTTCCATAATAGACAACTCAAACACTACCGACCCGTATCAAGCGGTTATAGATTTAGAGCGTGACCCATTTGAGAGAGAGAGACTTAGAAAACAGAGAGTCATAGAAAATGCTGTTGTAGACGCGAACAATCTCAAAAATATCATCACTAAGCTTGATGCAGATATAAAAACAAAACAAGGCTCAATAAAAAACTACAGCGATGCAATAAAAGGGGCAGATGAAAACCTTATGCCTCAAAATTTTCCAAAGTATGAGGGCATCAAGGATGAAGCAGAGAAAAAAGAGAAGTTAGATAAGCATATTCAAGGCTTAGTTGAGAGAAAAGCAAAGTATGAAAATACTATTCAAGGTATAGAAGTAGAAATTGCCGAGATAGAAGCTAAGGCAAATGAGCGCAAAGAGCAAAAAGCATCACACGAGGCAGAGACGAAGTTTATTACTGATGAGTTTACGAATGATGGGAAAAATGTAAGCATAGATAAAATCAAAACAGCCTACACGCTTGAGCAGATTTTAAAGAGCGAGGGCAAGAGCGCAGCGGAGATAGAGAGTTACTTGGCAGACAGAGAGCCGGAGACTATCTCTTACTCTAAAAAGCCTACGCCTAAAGAGCAGAAGCAGATAGAAGAGACAAACTTTTATGCGCGTGCGAATGGGTATGATGAAGCCGGCATCAACTATGTTCCAAACTATTCAGTGAGCGGTATTCCTTCTCGCCCTTTGAGTGATACGATCACGCTTAACAAAAGAGAAGTAAAACTCCCTGCGGCAGATAAGCCAATCAATGCTGATAGTTTACGTATCTATGTAAGCGATATAATAGGCAATAGACTTTATGACGGTAAGATAAAAGGTAAAAGCGCCCTCGGCATATATAAAAGAAAAGACAGCTCAATTCGTCTTAAAAACTATAGCGATGTTGAAATAATGGCGCATGAGATGGCTCACTATTTAGACTTCTTTCACAATAACAAAAGCAAGGATGCAAAAGATAGTTTCTTTAGAAGTATCATCCTAAAAAATAAAGAGGAAGTAAAAGCGCTTAGCTACACCACAGACCCTAAAAAAGTCATAAACGAGGGTTTTGCTGAGTTCGTTCGTTTGTGGCTTACAAACTACAATACACTTACTCTAGTCGCGCCAAATATGGTAAAAGATTTTGAAGCGCGTTTAGCAAAAGATAAAAACCTCCAAGCAAAAATGGAGATGCTACAAATAGGGATGCACCAGTTTTACTATCAAGGAGCCGCTGCAACACTAAGAAGCAAGCAAGGAGGAGAGCTTAATTCTACTGCAAAGAAGATACAGAGAAGTCAAGCGGAGATAAGTAAGGACATCAGACAAGCGGCAATAGATAAAGTTCATAGCATTAAGCGCATAGAAGCGGCAATCCGTGGCGATGTTGCAACAGATGCGATTGAAAGTCCTTATAAGATACTTCAACTAGCAGAACACGCAAGCTCTTTGATGCACACAGCTATGCACTTTGGCGTACCTAGCGTTAAAGCTAACGGAGATATCACTTATAGTGGCAAAGCTCTTAACGATATTTTTGCTCCTGCAACTAAAGTATCTGAGGAGCGAGTGAGACTTCTATCTGATTATCTTGTCGCGATGAGAGCTTCGGAGCTTAAAGGGCAAGGAAGAGAGAACCTCATAACAGAGCAAGAGATAGACGCTGGACTCTTACTCGCGCAGAAGTATCCTGAATTTGAGACAATCTTCAATGAGTATCAAGAGTTTAACGATGCGATGCTTGACTTTTATGTTGGCATGAACCTAATCACTCCTGAGCAAAAAGCGAATTTTCAAGAGATGAACAAAAACTATGTACCTTTTCATAGAGTTACAGAGAGCGTGCAAAACGGAGCAGTTCCTCCGGCAAAGATAGGTCAAAGACTTACCGGAGGCACACACTCTTTAGGTAACATCATGGAGAATATCATTGGTGGAATCGAGAGCAACATCAAACAAGCTTTAATTTCCCGTGGGAAATCGGTATTTTTCAAAATGCTAGATGATAGCGATATGGGTGGAGTGTTTGCAACAAAAGTAAGCGCAGAAAATAAACTTGTAAAATCTGACATAGCGCAGCAAGCGAAAAAAGTGGCACAACTTATGGCGCAACTTGGAATCACTGTTGCAAAAGACGGAATGATACTTAGCGGAGATATCAATGCCGACATCATTATAGATGTAAATGAGATAGAGCAGAACTTGATTGACAATCCATCCGCTTTAGAGTTTTGGACGCATGGGCATAAGCCTACTTCTCAAACAGGGTATATAGAGACTGTAATCATCAACGGCAAAAAGATTTACTTTGAAGTTCATGATGCTGCTCTTGTAGATAGTCTTACATCTTTTGGATCTGCAAACTATAACGAGCTTGTTCAATACTTGATGAGTGCTAAAAATGTAATGACTTGGAACATTACAAACAATCCTCTATTTTACGGCACAAACTTTGTAAGAGACACAGTAAGTGCTTCTGTTCTCTCTAAGAACAAGTTTATTCCGGTTGTGACATCTGTACGCGGCATGTACCATTTTGTCATGAAAACAGATGTCTATAAAAACTTTATGGCAAGCGGCGGCGGCTATGGAACAAGAAGAACTACTCTAGGCGGAGATGTGGATGCTATGGGTATGCTAGAGGTAAATAGAGGGTTTGAGGTAATAAACAAGCTTCTATCCGCAATGGCGTATGGTGCTGATACATTTGAGTACGGAACTAGAATAGGAGAGTTTTTACTTGCTACAAACTCTGGCAAGAGTAATATGCAGGCAGCATTTGAGGGTAACGAGGTCAGTACAGACTTTACTATTAAAGGAAGCAACAGAACGTGGACTGGCTTCTTAGCAACCGTTCCGTTTATGAAAGCTGGTATCAACGGTATGGATAAAACTGCAAGACGCATATTCTCTCTCAATGGAGAAATGAAATTATCCAATGCAGTAAAATTTAAAAATCAACTAGGAGAGCTGCAAGCGCACAAACTAAGACTCTACGCAGCTGGAGGGCTTATCTCTGTTATAACTCTTGCACTATGGTCGGCAAACAGAGACGATGAGCGCTATAAAAAACTCACTCGCGATAGTAAGCTTATGTACTGGCATTTCTTCATAGGTGATCAGCACATCAAGATACCTCGCCCTTACGATATTGGTTTTGCGTTTGCTACTATGCCAGAGATTGTCGCAGATGGAATTTACACAAAGCATGGCAAAGAGGCAGCAGCGGATTTTGTCTGGGGAATAAAGACTATGTTTAGCATAGGAGACGTAAGTGGTTTATTTCAACCTATACTTGAAGATATGACAAACAAGAACTGGACAGGTGGAGACATTGTTCCAAGTTACTTGGAAAACATTGATGACAAGAGTGACCAATACATGAACTTCACGCCGCTTCTTTATAAAAAGGCAGGCGAGCTTACTGGTGCAAGTCCAATTCTGATGCAGCATTATATTGATGGCTACCTAGGGCTTACTGCGAAGATGGTAGAGGAAACTACGGAAAATATGTTGTGGAATGAAAAAGATTGGGGAGCAAGACCGTTTGCAAGAAATGCTTTAGAGTTTTTAACATACCGCTTTAGAGGCAAGGAGGTTGAAACGCGCACAGCTTACAGCGAGAAATATTATGAACTTATGCGAAAGGCTGGCGGAGTTAAAGCAAGCTTTGAGGCAAAAAAGAAAAAAGCTTTTATAGATGGTGGGAAAAATATTACTGAGTACATGAGTGCTGATGAGAAAAAAGCATACGTTCAAGTTAGTAGATTGATGGCAAGATATGCAAGCAAGCTTACTAATATAAAAAATAGGGTTGAGCATATCACTTATGATAAGAAACTTAGCAAGGCAGAGAAAGAGAAGCGCATCAACGCTGCTTATGAGAAAAGAACAGAGATTTTTAAAGGCGTAAGCGAGACGCTAGAAAAAGAGCTTAAAAAGTTTGAGGGGAAATAGATGGCACATGATTTAGAGATTCGTTTTAGATGTAGGGCTTTGTTTGAGGTTATGGACAAGTCTCTTACGGACATAAGCAAAGATGAGGCGGTAAGCGTCTCTACTTTGAGCGATTGGAAAAATGACGATAGAGATGAGTACGGTGGAATTTGGCTACAAGGCTCAAAAGCTAACAAAGTTGCTCTCACTGCAAAGAAGCTACGAGAGGAGTTAGAAGCGACCTCCGTGTATGACGAGATGAAAAACAAACTCAATAAATACTATGGAGTGAGTAAGAAAGGCGACCTTGAAGTAGATGGTATCTTAGATATCGGAAGCGATAATGCAGAACTTCAAGCGCGTATAGAAACGGACATGACACTTCTCGCGAGTGTACAAGCTGACTACTTTGATGCACAGCTCTTTAAAAACTCTATGCTCTCCAGCATTGTTTTGTCTAACCAAGTTAAAAAAGATATCACAAGGGTTAAGCAAGCGGACATCAAAGCAAGTAGTGAGATACATAAACTAGCAAAAGAAGCAAGGTTTGGAAAAAGTCCGGATACTGTTATCTTTAATGCGAATGGAAATTATAGTGCTGAGGAATTGAACTCTATGACTGTTGAGCAGTTAGAGCAGCTGATGAAAGCAGAACATAAAAAAGCTATTGATATGCAAACTGCGGAAAATGTTTCATAAATGGTGGGCTTTGCAGGGCTCGAACCTGCGACAACCCCGTTATGAGCGGGGGACTCTAACCAACTGAGTTAAAAGCCCATTTGAAACATGAAGTCGGTACCCAACTCGGTACCCAAAAAAAATAAACCTACTTAGAACACCTACAAAACAGCACTTTGTGAACTTTTCACAAACCCGTTATGAGCGGGGGGCTCTAACCAACTGAGCTAAGAACCCACTGTTTCTAGAAAAGCTATTGCTTTGTAGGTCGGAATTATACTTTAGACCACCTTAGATTTTTCTGATATCTGTGCATCTTTGATTTTAAAAACTACTGCATATAGAAGCGGTACATAAATCAGGTTTAAAACAGTTGCCCATGCTATTCCAAAACCTAGGGATATTGCCATTGGTTGGAGTATCATGGCTTGCCCTGAAGCAAAAAATATAAGTGTTGATAGTCCAAGAACCGTTGTAAGCGATGTCAGTAAAATCGGTCTTAATCTTGTTTGTGCCTGCTTCATAAGCTCTTCTGTATTTGTTGCATTTTTTATGAAATTCACTACAATAAGTCCGTCATTAACGACAACGCCCGCGAGTCCTACTACCCCTATCATTCCGGGCATTGTTAGGTTTATTCCCATGACCATGTGACCGAAGAATACGCCAAGCAGAACGAGCGGTATTGTGCTTATGACGATGAGGGATTTTTTAATGGAGTCAAAGAGCCAAACAAGAGTTATAAAAATCAAAAAGATTGCTATAAGTGCTGACTGCATCAGCTCTCTTTTGTTTTTTGCGTTTTCCTTCTCCTCTCCCTTTATATCAAGTTTGTAGCCATCACTATTTAATTTCGAGAATGTAGGTTCAAGTTTTTTCATGACCTCAGCAGATGTGATAATCTTCTTATCTATGGACGCAACTACCGTTCTTATCCTTGCTCCGTTCTCTTTTTGAAGAGCTACAAATCCTTGTGTCATTATAAAATCACAAACATCTTTTAGCAAAACAAAAGTATCGCTGGAGGGAACCTTGACCTCTATGCTGTCTATGGAGTTTATCTGCTCATTTACGCCGCTCTCTATCTTTATGCGAACAAGTCCGCTCTCGTTAAACATCTTGCCGTACTCGCCTTTGAGGTAGTACGCTCTAAGCTCTTTTGATATCTGTTCCTCATTGAAGCCAAGCTGCTGTCCATACTCGTTTACGCGAAGTTTCAGCTCTTTTTCGCCAAGCGTTGCATCGTTTGAGATATTGCTCACGCCCTCTATCGCTCTAAGTGCGTCTTCAAGCTCTTTTATGCCCTGCACTGTTTTTTGCTCATCGTTTGCACTTAAGCTTATCTCAACATCTGAGGCAACAACACCGGCTCCCGGAACCTTTACGACAAGCTCTTCATAGGTAATGTTTCCTCTCTCTTTAAGAGTTCTAAACGGCTCCACGACTCTCTCAACATCTTTTGCAATCTCTCTTGCGTCTCTCTCTCTTTTTAAGATATCTTTATCGTACTCAATAGAGAGATATGGGCTAATATACTCATCAAAAGCATTGTCGGCGGCGCGTTCACTCAAATCTATAAAGATATGAAAAAGATGCTCCCCCGTCTCAACCATATTTTTGGCATCAAGTTTAAAACCGATTACCGATGTGATTGAGGAGATATCATCCCCTTTTATATTTTTCAAAAGCTCTCTCTCAAGCTCTGTTACAATAGCCTCTGTATCTTCAAGCTCGTTGTTTACATTTACCTTTCCATAGACGTAGACCTGCGTGGTGTCAAAATCAGGGAAGAGTTGAAATTTGGAGTTTTTAATCATAACGGCTGTTAAAGATAAGATAGTCACAACCATAACTATGAGCGAAATCCATCTCTTTTTAAAAACAAAATGCAATGCAGCATTATGCCAAGAGGTGAGTTTTTTCCAGATTTTTCTCGTAGAACTATCACTGTGCGATACTTTTAAAAAGTCGTGCGCGTGAAGCGGCAGGAAGTAAAACGCCTCAAAGAGTGATGAGAGGAGCAGCACGGTTATCATGATAGGAATAATTTTTATAAACATTCCCATCTCGCCGCTAAGCAGAAGCATAGGTAAAAATGCAAAAACGGTTGTAAGAGTAGCGGTTAAAACTGCCGGAAACATCTCCTGCGCTCCGACTATTGCCGCTTCTCTTCTGTCCATCCCCTCCTCTAGGTGCCTGTAGATATTCTCGGCAACGACTATGGCTTCATCAACCAGCATCCCAAGAGCTATGAGTGCCCCTAAAAGTGAGAGCATATTTAAGCTGTCTCCCATAATCTCGGTGGCTATAAGCCCTATCATAAAACTCAGAGGGATTCCGATGGCAACAACAAATGCTATGCCGCGGTTTATAAAGATAAGCATCGCCAAAAAGACAAGCATAAGTCCAAAAGTTATATTTGCAAAAACGGTATTTAAACGATTTTTAATCCACACAGAAGTATCCGCGTATATCTCATACTGAAGCTCAGGATGAAGCTTTTGGCTCTCCTTTAAAAGGGCTCTAACCTTCTTCACAAGCTCTATCGCATTTCCCTCTTTTGCTTTTGCGACGTTTATGGATATATTTCTCACACCATTGTAGTGTGAAAGCTCCGTCTCATCGCTAAGTCTAAAAGAGACATCCGCAATGTCGCCTATTAGAACTCTGGAACCGCCTACGTTTATGACTGTGCTCTCAATATCTACTTTATTTTTCTCTCCGTTATAGGTTGAGATGTAAAGATGAGAACCTCTGTCTTTAATGGTTCCTATGGGAAAAATAGAGCTTATGTTTCTTAACGCTTCTACCGCCAAAGCAGGCTGCAGACCAAACGCCAAAACTTTTTGCTCGTTAATCTTTATGACAAGCTCTTCTTCGGCATCGCCGCGGATAGTGATCTCGCTAAGCTCTTTAAGTTTGCTCAGTTCGCTCTTTAACTCCTCCGCTCTTTGCAGTAGCTCCTCTTTTGGTCTATCGCCCGCCAGTGCCACAAGTGCGAGAGGAAAGTTATGCAGCTGTATCTTTGCAATCGGCTCTGCCATGTCCGAGGGCAGATCTTTTTTTACACTGCTTACTATATCTTTTACGTCATTTAAAACATTCGCATTGTCAGAACCCGGTTTTATGTCCGCTATGATAGAAAAAGAGCCGTTTTTAATGGTCGTTTTTATAATGTCAAGTTCACTAATGTTTTGAAGCTCATCCTCTATGGTTTTAACGACCATCTTGTCAAGCACATCGGCAGAAGTCCCGACGTATCCACCAGCTATGGTAACTTTATCCATGTTCATAGGAGGAAATATCTCTTTTGGGATATTGACATATGCAAATATGGAGAGAACAAAAATAAATGTGAGTAAAATATGGTTGAGCAGCGGTTTATCTATTGCAAACTCTAAAAAACGTCGAATCATCGAACCTCTTTAAAATATAGTATCAAGTACTTGATTTTTAAATCTAATAGATTCAACAGAGCCTTTTATAAGCCTGTTCTCCTCTTTTAGCGTATCATACTCGCTTTTTAGTTTTGATATATCCCTACTTTTAAAGTAAATCTGCTGCTGAATATATATTTTAGGAAAGAGCACAACAGAGACAAATGTTATGCCAAGCAGAACATACAGAAGGTGGTTTACATCGACGCCTTTTTTTGGATTGAGAACTAAATCTACTTCATTTAAAAGCTCTGTTTTCTCACTCATGCTTTGCTATCCGTCTGAAATACTCTTAGTTTTGCGCTTCTGCTTCTAGGATTTGCCTTTAGCTCATCATCTTCTGCCGTAATAGGTTTTTTGGTTAAAATTTTGCCGTATGAGTAATCATTGCTGCATGTACATCTCATCGCCTCTTTTGGGCAGATACAGCTCTCTCTCCAGCGCACAAAGCTGTTTTTGACCATTCTGTCCTCTAACGAGTGAAAGGAGATAATCGCTATTTTTGCATTCGGAAATTTTGCCTCTTCTATTGTGTCTAAAAGGGAGTTTAGCTCGCCTAGTTCGTTGTTTACCTCTATGCGAATAGCCTGCATGAGAAGTGTTGCCGGGTGAATCTTTTTTCCCGTTGGCATAAGATGTTTCAGGGCTTCGCTCAACTCTTTTGCGGATGAGAATGGGCGATTGCTTACAATAAAAGAGGCTATTTTTTTATAGTTTCTAAGTTCCCCATACTCAAGCAAAATTCTCTCAAGATCAGCTTGAGAGTACTCGTTTACGACCTCTGCCGCACTCAGTTGCGCATCCGTGTCCATTCTCATGTCAAGGTTATCGCTAGAAAAAGAGAAGCCTCTCTCTTTTTGGTCAAGCTGCAAAGATGAGACTCCAATGTCCGCCAAAACACCTCTGATTTCTTTAATATCATGCTCTTTAAGAATCTCTTTGATGACGGTGGAGAAGCGCCCTTTTTTTATCTCGACTCTCTCTTTATAAGGCTCTAGTCTTGAAGTTGAAAAATCGATTGCAGTCTGGTCTTGGTCTATTGCAATAAGCTTGATATTGGGATTTGCTTCAAGTATCATCGAAGAGTGCCCGCCATACCCCATCGTACAGTCTATAATCACCCCATTTTCGATATCACTGAAGGCTTCTAGTACCTGCGCGTATAAAACCGGAACATGTGGAATAATTTGCATTCAAGACCTATATAATTTTTACTACAATTATACATTAACTTTGTAAAGTTTAATTTTTATTACAGTATGATAAAGAAAAAAAGAGCTCTAAATATGCAAACAATAATAAGTCAATATTATATAGAACTAATAGGATTAATTGTCGTAGCAACTCTTGTAATAATAGTTGTTCTCTTAAATATTTCAAAAAACAAAGCAGCTGCATTAGCCAAGGAGGAGGATAAGGAGGTTGCAAAAAGCGACAAAAAAGAGCCTGAACCTTCCGTAACAACAAAAGAAGAGCAACCTGAATATAAAGAGGAACAACCCAGTGCGCAGGAGATAGAAACAGCTCCTATTGAGACTGCTGCTCCAATCCGTGTAAATAGAAAAAAACGAGAGCTTCTTCCACATGATAAAATTACAAAAGATGACTTTGCCGATTTTAAAGGTACAAGAATACTCATCGCCGAAGACAATATAATAAATCAAAAAGTTATAGCCGGGCTCTTGTCCACCTCCGGCATAGATATTACTATTGCAAACGATGGTCAAGAAGCGTTAAATATCTTAGAAAATGACAGAGATTTTGCAGTAATTTTCATGGATGCCCATATGCCGATAATAGACGGCTATCAAGCAACAAGACTCATTAGAAAAAATCCAAACTATGTGCATATTCCAATTGTGGCGCTCAGCGGCGATACTGCGGCAGACGATGTTAGAAATATGCTAAATGTAGGTATGGAAGCGCATCTGGAAAAACCTCTTAAAATGGATGCGCTATATGATATTTTATATATTTATACAACTGGTGAGGAGTCACAACAAACTCCTAAACCATCTCAAGAGAGTGCCGAATTTGACACGAATAAGGGTTTAGAGATATGCGGGGGAGACAAAGAGTTCTACCTTGAAATACTCAATGATTTTCTATCAAAATACTCCAACTCTGCAGAGACGCTTCAATCGCATATAAATGGGACAAACGGCATAGATGCCGATAAACTGCTCCTAGATATATCGGGTGTAGCGGCAAACATCGGTGCGGACAATCTGCATGAAATCGCGCTTGAACTAAAAAATAGTATCGCCAACCCTCTAGACTTAACCTATGTAAGCAACTTGAAGAATTACAAGAGGTCTATTGAAAAAGTTTGCGAAGCTATCAAAGAGTATACATTAGCGGCTTAGAGCTTTTTTTACATGCTCATCAGCCATAGTGATATTCCACTCTGGCTCCCAAACTAAATCGATCTCTACACTCTTTATCCCTGCCATCTTCTTCACAGCCTCTTTTACCCACTGCTGGATAAGCTGATGCATAGGGCACGCTTTTGTAGAGAGAGTCATCTTTACATACGCATTTCCATCTTCATCACATGAAGCGTCATAAATAAGCCCCATCTCTACAAGGTTAAAACCGACCTCAGGGTCTATGACTGTCGATATTGCTAAAAATAGTTCTTCTTTTGTATACATTTTTTTTATCCTTTTATTTATAATTGATCATATAAAAGACGTTTCTTACCAGAGCTAAAGCACCCATCAGTAAGAATGATGCTCCGGCTTTTAAGAGAACTCCCTCTTGAAGTAAAATAGCTGCCGCTATCACAATAACACCAAGAGCGCCAAACAGAAGCTGAGCAGAAGCGCTCTTTGTAGGAAGCATATCTGCCAACATCGGTACCTTTTGCTTTCCTACAAGTGGGGAAAACCTCTCAAACCAGACAAGAAACGGAATGATTTTATACATATGCCCCGTGATAACAAAAGCAAAAAAACCAAAAAACATCATCCATGCAGATGCTAAGAGCAGCGGTTCATAGCTGATACCTAAATATACTAATGCCAATGCCAGCGATGTAATCAGAGAAAAATATGCAAATAGAAGAGATTTTGCGTAAATATCAATCTCTTTTCTTGCTCTAGTTTTGTGTATAGTATATATAAAGTAAAAGTATATCAGCAATCCTACGGATGCCAATGTGTAGCCTCCGTAACCAAGGAGTGCAGCTCCACTTAGTGATGAGAGCACAACGCAAATTACAGCGATGCTCACAAGTGCTACAGAGATCTCAAGAGGCTTTTTACTAAAACCGTGAGAGAGTCCAAACATAGGAAGCAGCACGACTGAGAGCCCCATTATAGTAACTACTATGTATCCGACAATCACTAAAAACACATGCCCTTTGAGCAGTGCATTTATATCAATATTTACCATTCCTGCGTATCCAAGAGCCATCACAAGACCAAATATGACTCCAAAAAAGAGAAATATATTTGCCATAAGCATACTGCTAATGACAAGATTAAACTTTTTGACCTTTTTTATCGTTAGAAATATCTCCATAACAAATATCATCATGGCTATTAAAACAACCGTCCCGCCAAAAGGCAGAAGTGTCGGATAGCCTACAAACCCAAACGCCATCATTATTGTACCTATGCCAAGCAGAGGCCATATCGCATAGAAGAGTTCAACCCCAAAGTGCCCAACCTCAAGCACAACTGGCACTAACTGCGCCATTGCACCGAAAATTGTCATCATAACAAAACCGAGCAAAAAGAGATGGACAAAACTTAATATTTTTGTATCTAACATTGACAGATTATCTACAGAGAAGAAAAAGAGAAATATAACCGATAGCAGATAAAACAGACTCCCCAATATAAAAAAAGGAGAGATAAGTTTAAATGGAGGGGCAAAGTCTTGTGATACTGAGAACATATAACTGTTAGTGACTTATATTTTCAAGGTCGGTTGCTGCGCTAGATGAGCTGTTGCTTGTGAAAACTATTTTTACTAACCCCTCAGGAGTCTCTTGTGTCTCATATGAGACATCATCACCTAGTTTTGAGAAGAGTCCTCCAGGCGTTTTGTGGTTAATCATAACCAACTTATCATCTGTTCCTTTTATAAGCTTCAATCCGCACACAGCGTTTACCATTGGATCTGGCGGACCGCATTTTGAGGTATCAAAATAGTAAGTACTCTCACCATCTTTCTCTACTTTATAAAAATCTACCGTCGCACCGGTAACTTCTATTTTTGAAGCATCATTTGGAATAAGTGACATTTAAACTCCTTATTAATTTATATGGGTAAATTATATTTAATATATAAAGTTATAGCGTTGATTTGTATCAACAATGAAGCCGTATTTATCTTATTTGTCCGCTTCCGTATATTTTAAACTTATATGTTGTAAGTCCCTCGATTCCCATTGGACCACGTGCGTGAAGTTTGTTTGTACTAATACCGACCTCTGCACCAAAGCCAAATGATCCGCCATCTGTAAATCTTGTTGAAGCATTGAGATAAACGGCTGCCGCATCAATAGCATTTAAAAACTCCTCCGCAGCGGTTACGTTCTGAGTGATAATTGCCTCAGAGTGCCCTGAAGAGAATCTTACAATATGCTCAATCGCACCCTCAACACCATCTACTACTTTGATGTTTAGTATATTTGCAAGATACTCTGTATCGTAATCCTCATCAGTCGCATTTGCCACATCTATAATCGCCTGAGTCCGCTTACACCCTTTTAACTCGGTATTAGCTTTGTCAAACTCTACTTTTAAGAGCGGCAGTGCCTCTTTTGCCACGGCACTATCGACTAGAAGCGTCTCCATGGCATTACAAACGCCCGGTCTTTGAACTTTTGCATTGATGGCAATTTTGATAGCATCCTCCATAATAGCATCTTTGTCTATATATGTGTGGCACTGCCCTTTATCGTGTTTGACAACACTTACCGTTGCATTTTCACTCACATACTTTATAAGCCCTGCCCCGCCGCGAGGAATGATAAGATCAACATATTTATCCATCTTAATAAGTTTGGCAACTCCCTCTCTTGAGGAGTCGGGAATAAGTGATACGAGTGATTTTGGAAGGTTGTTTCTCTCTAAAACGCTCTGAAGTATCTTCGCGATTGCGTTATTTGAGTTCTCAGCCTCTTTTCCGCCCTTTAAAACACAGACATTTGAGCTTTTAAAACAGAGTGCTGCAGTATCGCTTGTAACATTTGGTCTAGATTCGTAGATGATTCCAATAACCCCGATAGGGATAGAGACCTTTTCTATCTTTAATCCATCCTCAGTTACCCAGCCATCAAGAACGCGTCCTACAGGCTCTTTAAGTGCCGCTATATCCTCTATTGCTACTGCCATAGCATCAATACGCTTCTCGTCCAGATAGAGTCTGTCCATCAATGCGGATGAGAGCTCATTCTTTTTGCCATCAGACATATCTTTCGCATTTGCTTCGATGAGCTCCATCGTATTTGCTCTCAGTCCTTTTGCCATCTCTCTCAAAATTCTATTTTTTTTCGCCCCGCTTAGAGTACTTAACACCCTGCTCGCTTGTTTTGCCTCTGCTAAAAATTGTTCCATTATCTCTCCTTTTATATTTTATATGTTAATGCTATACTACCATAAAAAAATAAAGGCACTTTATGAAGACTATCACTTTCATCGGCAACGGAAATATGGCTCTAAGCATTGCAAAGGGACTAAGAGAGAAGTATAACCTCGAAGTAATAGGCAGAAATTTAGAAAAATTAAACACGTTTGAAAATGAAGTGGGCGTTAAAATAGAAAAAATTTTAATGGATGATTCTGATATAGAGGGTAAGACGATTATATTATGCGTTAAACCCGCAAATGTAGAGGAGATTGCCGCTAGAATAACAGGCAGGGCAAAAGTCATCTACTCTGTTCTTGCAGGAACAACTGTGCAAAAGATAAAACAAAATCTCAACCCTCACGCCGTTGTAAGAAGCATGCCAAACCTCGCTGCAAGCGTAGGCAGATCCATGACAACGCTAACGGGAGATGAGTCATACAAAGATGAAGCGAAAGAGCTGCTTGGCGCAATCGGGGAGACTCTTTGGCTTGGAAGCGAAAAAGAGCTTGACATCGCAACAGGATTAGCAGGGAGCGGTCCTGCATATCTTACACTTATTGCCGAAGCTTTAACTGATGGAGCGGTAAAACAGGGGATGAAAAGAGCCGATGCCATGGCTACGATGCGCGGTCTTTTTGCAGGATTTGGAGAGCTTATACAAGATGTTCATCCGGCTCTCTTAAAAGACGCTGTCATGAGCCCCGGCGGAACAACTGCAGCGGGCTACGGGGCTCTTGAGGATGGAAACGTAAGAGCTTCATGTATGAATGCTATTGAACAGGCATATAAAAAAGCGATTGAATTATCAAAATAAGAAAAAAGGCAAAAGCGTCCATGCAAAAATTTCAAAAAAATTGCGCAACTCTTTTTTCGGATCTGCTAGATAACTCAAACGATATGCTCTTTGTTTTTAAACTCCAAGACGATAAAGCAGAGATAGTATATGTCAATAAAGCGGCTATAGAAAAGAGCGGTTACACTCTTGAAGAGATGAACAAAATAGGGATTGAAAATTTTAGAAAGCCGACCCATGAATCAAAAGAGTTTAAAGAGCATATAGAAGAGCTTAAAGAGAAGAAATCGATGCTCGACTATGCGATACTCTTAACAAAAGATAAAAGAGAGATACCGCTTGAAGCAAATGTAAAAATTGTGCAGGTTGATGGCTCCATGTACAATATTGCCGTAGTGAGAGATATAACTGAGAGAGTGGAGTATAAACAGTGGCTAGAGAGAGAACTTGACGAAAAAACAAAACTTCTAAAAGAGAATAACTCTGTTTTAAATAGCTATCAAGATGCCATAGATGCCAGCTCCATACTTACTCGTTCAGATAAAAGCGGAATTATTACATACGCAAACGACAACTTCTGTAAACTCTCCGGATATTCAAAAGAGGAAGTTCTTGGAAAACCCCACAATATAGTTCGCCACGAAGAGACCCCGAGTGAAGTTTTTAAAGATCTGTGGGAGAC
>NZ_JAVVFL010000092.1:0-8535 GCF_032250635.1 Sulfurimonas sp. | reverse complement strand
TGTTTTTGATGGAGTATAAAGATTTTAACATAGTCGGCAGTTCTCCTGAGGTTATGGTTAGACTCACAAACGGCGAGCTTCTTCTTCGTCCAATCGCAGGTACAAGAAAAAGAGGCGCTACAAAATTAAGAGACAAAGAGCTTGAAGATGAGCTTTTGGCAGACCCAAAAGAGCTCTCAGAACATCTTATGCTAATCGACCTTGGCAGAAACGACGTCAGCCGTGTCGCAAAAACTGGAAGCGTAAAGGTTGAGAATATGATGCATATCGAACGCTTTTCTCATGTTATGCATATAGTTTCAGATGTCACCGCTACGCTTGCAGATGACAAAGATATGTTTGATCTATTTATGGCTACATTTACGGCAGGAACCATGACGGGTGCTCCAAAGATAAGAGCAATGGAGCTTATTGCCGAGTATGAAGGATTAAAGCGCGGTTTTTACAGCGGAAGTGTCGGCTACTTCGGGTTTGATGGCAATATGGACAGCGCAATTACAATCAGAACTGCTCTTGTTAAAGATGACAAAGTTGTTCTTCAAGCCGGTGCGGGTGTTGTAGCAGACAGCCAAAACGAGCTTGAATACCTAGAGGTAAAGAACAAACTCGGCGCACTTGTCGCCTCGCTTGAAGATTTGGATTAATGAAGCTATTTGCCATATTTGGCGACCCCGTTGCGCACTCTCGCTCTCCGCTTATGCACAACAGCGTATTTAAGCACCTAAACTACAAAGCTTGCTACACAAGAGTCCATCTTCCAGATGGCTCAAAACTAAAAGAGACTTTTTTCTCACTTGGTCTTAGCGGAGCAAATATTACCGTTCCTCATAAAGAGGCGGCGTATGAGGCTTGTGATGAAGTAAGAGGCTTTGCAAAAAAAGTTGGAGTCGTAAACACTATCGTAAACGAAAACGGCAAACTTATAGGCTACAACACTGATGCAGACGGTTTTATGTTTGCCATAAAAGAGTTCGGTGCTATAAAAAATATTTTAGTTCTTGGTGCAGGCGGAACGGCAAAAGCGTTATGTGCAAGATTTATAGAAGATAATATAAAAGTAACTGTTCTAAACAGAAGCCAAAATAGACTCACATACTTTAGAGAGCTTGGATGTGACTGCTTTAGTTGGGAAGATTTTGAACTTACAAAATATGACTTGGTTGTAAACACAACAAGTGCCGGACTTAAGGACGAAGAGCTACCTGCTCCATTAGAATTAATAGAAAAAATTTTAGATAACACCTCATTTGTGGCGGATGCAATTTACGGCAAAGTAACACCTTTTTTAAAAATAGCAAAAGAGAAAAATATTACTTTTATAGACGGTGCAGATATGCTTTTTGGTCAAGGAGTACTAGCAAATATGATTTTTACAAATCATGAGCTAAAAACAGAAGATATTAAAAACTGCATGTCAAAGAGTTTCGAACTCTGAGGCAGCGGCTATTGCCTGTCCGTAGGCTATCGCGCTGTCATTGCTTACAAACATCTCAGGCAAGATTACATCAGGGATCTTTTGCATAATCAGTCTTAAAAGAATCCTATTTTGAAACACTCCGCCACCCAAAACCAATGGTAAATTATACTTGTTGTGCATCTCGTAAATTATCTCAACTATCGTGTTGAAAAATTTAGAAACCGCTTGAACAAAGAAGTATCTCCTCTTTCGCATTTATATAGGCAATATTTTTTGACATCTAGATATCTTTTACCATCACTCCAAAAGGCTTTGAGGGTCTCTGCTTTATCTATGATATTTTCACTCTCAACTATTTTACCGCTGTTATCAAACAGAGAGTTTTGGTCCGCGCTCATGACACCCTATGGGTTGAGCGTGCTATCTTCTGTCTTACGGATTTTCATATTCGCTCAAACACTTTTCACACATAACAAACTCATCCATCGAGGTATTTTTTCTGTCGTAGGGAAGATTTTTTATGATGCTTAAATCTGCGGTTGCTTTTATCATGCAGTTCACTCTCGCACTCCTCACACATTGCGATAATGGCTGGATAGATTTTTGGCACCTTCGCTCATTCCTATACTAAAGCCATCAAACGATTTTGTTTTTTTATATCTCGCAAAGAGGCAGTTTGTTATCTCTTACATTTTGCACAAACTCATCGACTCTCTCTTGCTTGCAATCAAGAAGTATCAGCTCACCACAGCCGTTGTTTGAGACCTCTCCGCTTAGATTCATTTAAGTGGCAAGATTGTAGATAATAGGGCGAAATCCGACACCCTGCACCACACCTCTTCTCTCTATTCTACAAATCATCTAATCTATCACTCACCCTTTTTTGGATAGTCAAACGATAACAATTTTGCATTTTTAGGGTCCATATCTGCCCATTTCTTACACCTTAGCTCTATCTCAAGTATACCGCATGTAGGTATGTTCTCATCAAAGCCGACAAGCTTCTCTGCAAGTTCATTAAGCGATGGATTATGTCCCACCAAAAAGACTACTCTATAGCTATCCTCAAGCTTTGAGAGTATCTTGCGTAGCGTCTCAGAGGTTGCTTCGTATATATCATCTAGAAAAAGTATGTTTTTATACCCTACTTCATTAGCAATTATCTCAGCAGTGCTTTTTGCCCTTTTTGCGGGACTTGAGATGATGATGTCTGGCATAATACCTTTCTCTTTGAGCCGCGCACCCATCATAGGAGCATTTGCTTTGCCTCTTTTGTTTAGCGGTCGCTCAAAATCATCAAGCGTCCCATTGCTCCAGCTAGATTTTGCGTGTCTGATAATGTATAGCTTTTTCATCTATCAACCCATCGGGTACATAATCTCTTGCTGCAGCGCTTTTATCTCGCTCATGGTCTCTTGACTCAGTGTTACATCAAGCGCAGCGAGTGACTCATCCATCTGCTCTATATTTCTTGCCCCGATAATCGTAGAAGCCACAAAATCAAACTGTTTTGTATAAGCAATTGACATAGTCACAACGGACATTTCAAGCTTTTTTGCAATATCTAGATATCTAGCGGTTGCTTTTAGAGTTTTCTCATTTACAAATCTTGCGACCTGTGAGTTTAAGCGCACACTTTTACTCAAAAGATAGTCAGAATAGCGTGCATTCTCAGGATAAAACTCGCCGTTATATTTACCGCTTAGCACTCCTCCAGCCAGAGGAGAGTACGGCAGAAGTGATATCTGCTCTCTTTTGCACACATCTGCAAGCTCATCCAAAAAGCGCGGATTGTTCAGTGAAAAGTTGTTCTGTATAGACTCAAATCTTGCAATTCCTAGCCTTTTTGAGGTTTCGTTTGCTTTAGTAAGCCCGTAAGCGGTGTCGTTTGAAGTTCCGAGGTATCGCACCTTGCCCTCTTTTATGAGCTCGTCAAACGCCTTTAGAGACTCCTCGATAGGCACTACATTGTCTGGCCAATGCATCTGATATAGGTCGATATAGTCGGTTTGTAACCGCTTCAAACTCCCCTCAATAGCTTTTTTTATATGAAACTTATCTATCGCCGTATAGCCATGTCGGATAGGCGGAACAAACCAGCCGTTTGCCGCACCTGCGACCTTTGAAGCCAGTATTATGCTATCTCTTGGCTTGCCCTTTAACCATTTTCCTATTATTGTCTCGGTTACACCTGCATACTTGGCATCAGGTGGAACGGGATAGAGTTCTGCTGTGTCAAAAAAATTAATCCCTCTCTCATATGCCTTATCCATTATCTTAAAAGATTCCGCCTCATTGCTCCAAGAGCCAAAACTCATAGTCCCCAAGCAGATTGGAGTAACTCTAAGCCCTGTTTTTCCTATGTATCTATACTGCATTTTAACCTTTCACTCTACGCTAAATTTTAAATCTTTTGTAAAATTTCTCAAAAACATTAAAGAGAAGTGTTGGAACGATATGTTCAACTCCTGTCATTGAGAAGGGTGATTTAATCAAAAAAGATCTGCATTTTCATCTATCCATTTAAAGTACTCTATGATATCTTTAATCTCCTGATTACTCATGTTTTGATTCGGCATTTTAAGATTAAAAAACTCTATCAATTTTTTCATATATGGCTCATTAAATTTACTTTGGGGATCTTTAATATACTCAGCAACCCACTGCTCGGCATTTCTATGTCGCTTAAGAACACCCGTTAAATCGGGACCTGAACTTATTTTGCCGATAACATGACATCCTGAACAGCCTCCTTCACGAAATGCTCTCTCGCCTCTCTTTGCAGTTTCAGATTTTGGCGTGGCTATACTGCTTATAAGAAGATCTTTGGCTCTAATAGCAGAATCTGCGGTTTTTATCATGTATTGCCACACCATGTTTTCAAATAAAATTGCACTTTCTAAATTATTTTCTCGATATGCTTTTGCCGACTTCTCCCTCTCTAGAGCAATCTTGGTATATTGATCCTTTGCATCGTCTACCAGATCTTTCACCGTTACATATTTACCATAATTTTTTTCTTCTAAAAACGCAAAGAGAGACTTAATAACCTCGTCGGTTGCACTGTTGCTGGCTGTAATTTTTTTATATTCTATCTGTAGTTCTTCAGCAGACAAGCTTTTCATTTTTAATTTTTGAATCCACTCATAATTTTTGTTTGGATCTTTAACCAACAGATACCCCATCATTTCTATATGTAAAGCGGAACAGAATTCTGTACAATAGTAGGGAAAAACACCCTCAATATCTGCAATAAAATCGATTTGGGTGGTCTCGCCCGGCTCAAGTGAAGTATGTACATTATAGTGGTCAATGGTAAAGCCGTGAGTCTCATCCTGAGCACGCTCAACATTGGTAATATACATCGTAACATGATCACCTTTGTTTACCGTAACCCGCTCAGGGTTGATATGAGAACGTACTACCGTTGCATAAATAAAAACATGGTTACCTTTTCGCTCAATCCTCTCTTCACCTGCAAAAGCTTTTCCGACATGAGACTCACCCGTTCTAGAGTTAGTCCCTGTTTTAAAGCGGATTTCAGGATGAATCTTACTTGCCCTGATTGATGCCCCCTGATGCGGTTCTCCAAGCGGTATTGGCATATCCAAAAGAAGTTTCATCTTATTTGCGCCAATATCTATAAGCTGATTATTTTGCGGATGCAGCGGTCCGACCGGCAAAAATCTGTCAATAGCAAGCTTATTGATGGCAACAAGATACTCTCCCTGCGGATCTGCAGATTTTCCCTCCATTGCCTCAATATGTCCAATATTATAGTGAATACCGATTTTATCTATGACTTTGAGTTCTTTATAATTCCATTTTACAACTTGAGAATCAACATACATAGAGCTATAAATTGTGCCATCTTCCTTACCAAAAGTGTTATGCAGATGCCCAAGTCCAAGTTCAACCTGCCCATATAGTGATTTTTTCATATCTAAAATCGGTAT
Source organism: Sulfurimonas sp. (assembly GCF_032250635.1). Classification (GTDB taxonomy): domain Bacteria; phylum Campylobacterota; class Campylobacteria; order Campylobacterales; family Sulfurimonadaceae; genus Sulfurimonas. The sequence goes on along the minus strand of NZ_JAVVFL010000092.1, from coordinate 3,162 downwards.
CCCGTAGAGATCTTTCCCCTCAAACTCCCTGTTTTGAATCAGCTTTATAATCTTATTAAAGTCATAAACAGAGGCATGGGTGTCTAATTTACCCGAAACAATTATATAACCGCCATCCGGACTCACATCTACACCATGAAGAGATTTATTTTCAGGGACTAAAAAAAGAGCACTGTTTTTTACGGCTACCTCTATAGGAATAACTCTGTGCCCATTAACTATTTTAATATTTTTGTCATCTTTTGCAAGTAACGCTAATTTTTTCCAATTATATATATGTAAAAAATCCGTATCGTTACGGCTGCATCCGGCTTCAAAAGGAGGAAGACCTTTTTCAATACCTCCTGTGTAGAGTTCTGAATTGATAGAGTTTGTAAATGCCCAACCGTCGGAAATACCTTTGCCGACATCGGTTAGATCCTGCATATAGGGCGGAAACTCTAAACTAAATGACTCTTCTTGTTGAATCTTTCCTTTTTTCCTATCAAACTTCCAAAATGTCACCCCGCCTCTATAAACATCCTGATATGCCTCTATAGGATAATAATCATTTGTCAAAGGTGCCGCATACTGACATGTATCAAGAACATACTCAGTATTTGGAGTCAAAAATGCCCCTCCGTGAGTTGATTTGAAGATGGGATTCACTACTATTTGAGAAGTTTCAAAATATTTTAAGTCAATTACGGCAATTCTGGCATTTGCCTTATCATTGACAAAAAGGTATTCTCCGTCATATTTTCCATTTGTCTCTGAGAGCGCGGGATGGTGTACATCTCCCCAGTTAATCTCTCTTCCTCGTACATTTCCCTGTCTTAAAATCTTTTTTGAATCGGTGTCAAAACCATACCCCTGCCAAGGTTCTGGAGTAAACACTCCTATATATTTTAAGGGTCTCATAGATGGAACTCCATAAACCAAAACTTGTCCTGATTGTCCCCCTCCGACAAAAACATAGTACTCATCATGTTTGCCGCTGGGATTGTAAACTTTTAGTGCTGCAAGAGCATCCTCTTCGGTTAGTCCCCGTTTTTTCATTATTGTCTGAAATGCAGATTCGCCAAAAACAGTTTGTGTCGTAAACAGCAATCCGAGTGTTATGCAACACAAAATATTCAAATATTTTTTTACCATCGGTATCTCCTTTATAAAGAACAGCATATCACTGTTTTTTTTATTACTCTCCAAATTGAGAAATCTCTTTGGTTAAATTTTTCATATCATCCTCTGAGAGATATTCAATGGTTTCTATATGAATTGCATCTTTATCTGTTTTGAATTCAAGCATTTTTTTCAATACAAACTCCTCGCTTAACCCGATAAGCTTAGCCCCGAAATTTCCCTCTCCACTGCTGCCGTGGCATGGAGCACAATTACTTTTATACATCTTACTAACTTTAAATTTCCCAAGAGTTCCGGCTCTCTCTTCCAATGCTTTTACTTGTAACTCTAGCTCTTTTCTCTGCTCATCTCTCTCTTCTTGCATCTCTTGCTTCTGTATATCTGAAGGTTCGGCGTTCTCTGCTTTTAGCGAAGTTTCTAAATCCGGCACATAAATAAGTTCAGCAATTTTATCCAATTTGTTTACTTCTATATCTGTTTTAACCAAATAAGCGATTGATACCAGAGCTGTCAATAGAAAAACAAATGTAAAAGAGTGATGTACAAGAGTTGCCCTCTTTGCCGGGTGCTCTTTTAATCCTCTTTTTCTTAACCACCAAGGCAAAAAAGAGAAAATACTAACAGCCACAAGCAGCCAAAAACCGACTGCGGGATAAGCATGTGTGGTAAACTGTGCCACTTTCCCGTCTCCAAGCAAAACAGGCATAAACGGCTCCATGGTAATCGCGCCTCTGTGAAGGTTGTGTCCAAACCAGTAAAGCCAGTAAGCATAGATGACTATAAACATAAATGGCAGCAACATGGGAATAATCATAAATCTGTTTACCCATTTATTGTTGTAAAAAATAAATAGCACAAATATCAAAGCAACAATTACCAACGCATAAGGAGCAAGTGCCCGTTCATAAGGAGCGCCTCTTTGCATGGATGCCATCCCGACATAATGGTTGATTGTGTCCATCTCATGCACTTCACCGCTTAATCCGTCAAAATGGATAAATACGGGGAGTCCTTGAGGAAAGGCCTCTTTTGGATAGTTTGGCGCTTCCAAAGAAAAACTCCATACAGGCATTGAAGGAGCACCTATCTCTTCGGAAAATTCAATCATTTTTTTTAGATTATGTTTTGCTTCTTTTGAGGTATTAACCCCAAAATATCTATCTTTTTGATAAAAATCCCACAGAGGGTAGACATATGAGGGTATATTCTCAACTTTAGAGTCTTTTATGCGTTCTAAAGTTCCATGAAAACCGACGGAGGGGATAATAAAACCATACAATAAAAGAGCAAGAGCGATAAGAGCAAAAAATCTTGCTGTAACAAAATAAATATTCATACAAATTCCTTAAAATTGTCAAAAAAGCTTTAAAACAGGGGTAGCAATTATTTTAAATAGCTCATACTAATTTGGTCATCAATGCTAAAATCACCCCTTTTAATAACCACCACGCCCAACACTTCAAGCGCATCTATAACCGTTTTTATAAACAGCTCAAATCTGCTACGCAAAACTTCGCTAAGCCCGATTTTTGCACTGTTTATATCTTCTGCAACGATTCCGATAAGCGTCACTTCTGCTTTTGTCTCATACAGTTCGCATATCTCCAACATCTGCACCACCTCAACCTCATGCGCCGTTTTTTTGTACCCGCCAAGTCCGAGCAGCTCTTTTGAGGGAATCTTGTAGATTGTACCCACTTCATCATCCATGGAGAGTGTATCGAGCACAAGAACATGCTCATACTCCATAAAGTACTCAAAGAGTCCAAACCCCAAAGTTCCGCCGTCAACTATCTCTACCCCCGGCTCAAAGGAAAAATTTTGTCTCAGATAATCAGCCGCGATTACACCTACTCCATCATCGCAAAACAGTATGTTTCCGACACCTATAACTGCTATTTTTTTCATAGAGCTTTTATCTTATAAGTGCTCAACTCTTTGCCTTTTGTGTCTATGACATGTACCGCACATGCGAGGCATGGGTCAAAGGAGTGGACGACCCTAAGCACTTCAAGCGGCTTTGTCGTGTCTTGTATCTTG
>NZ_JAVVFL010000275.1:0-1528 GCF_032250635.1 Sulfurimonas sp. | reverse complement strand
ACTTTAGAGGTGGCAAAAAAGTTCTCAATCGCTGTTGAGGTTTTAGTCGCGGGAAACAACATAGAACTCCTAAATCTCCAGATAAAAGAGCACAATCCAAAAATAGTCGTTGTTGCTAAAGAGGAGGATGTTTGCAGAGTAAATCACAAAAATGTTTTTTTCGGACATGAGGCGATTTTAAGGGTCATAGAAGAGTCAAAAAGCGAGCTTGTCGTAAACGCACTTGTCGGTTTTTTAGGACTTCGCCCAACCCTCGCAGCTCTGTCATGCAACAAACGAGTGGCTCTTGCAAACAAAGAGTCTCTCGTTGCATGCGGCTCATTTATAGACAGCTCAAAGATTCAGCCCATTGACAGCGAACATTTCGGACTTTGGTATCTTATGCAAGATCGCCCGATTGAGAAGATGATTATAACCGCAAGCGGCGGCGCATTTCGTGATTGGGATATAAAGAGACTTCAAAACGCTACTTTGGCAGACACCCAAAAACACCCTAACTGGTCAATGGGGCAAAAGATTACAATAGACAGTGCGACTATGATGAACAAGATGTTTGAACTCCTAGAGGCTAGATGGCTCTTCGGTGAGGGCAAATATGACGCCATTGTAGAAACAAAATCGCTTATCCATGCGCTAATCGACTTTAAAGATGGCTCGACAACTGCACACTTCGCCAATGCAAATATGCAGCTCCCGATTGCTTTTGCGCTCAATGCCAAGATGCAAGAAAATATCCTCCCGCACGTAGATTTGCTAAAAATCGGCTCTTTGGAGTTTCGAGAAATCACGACTGAGAGATACCCGATTTGGCAGATTAAGGATGAACTTTTGAAAAATCCCTCAAGAGGCGTAGTGGTAAATGCCGCAAACGAAGCGGCAATAGAGAAGTTTATTGCCCGTGAGATAGGCTTTATGGATATATCAAAAACTGTTATAAGAGCGTTTGAAAAGTTTGATGTTCTGCCTAAAAGCGTTGATGACGTATTTGCTCTTGATAAAGAGATAAGAGCTTTTGTGAGGACAAAATGATACTGAGCATAGAGAGCAGTTGCGACGACAGCGCGATAGCGGTTACCGAGATAGCCACAAAGAAACTCATTTTTCATAAAAAGATATCGCAGGAGGTAGAGCATTCGGTTTACGGCGGTGTAGTTCCTGAGCTTGCAGCTAGGCTTCATGCAGAGGCTCTGCCCCGTATTTTAGAGGAGTGTAAACCTTACTTTAAAGACCTTAAGGCGGTAGCGGTCACTTCCTCACCTGGTCTTACCGTGACTCTTATAGAGGGTGTCGTCATGGCAAAAGCAGTTGCTGTTGCATTAAATATTCCCATTATCGGGGTAAATCACCTCATCGGGCATATCTACTCTCTTTTTATAGAGAAAGAGACACAGTTTCCTCTGACGGTGCTTTTGGTCTCCGGCGGGCATACGCAAGTCATGGAAGTAGAGAGTTTGGAGAGTATAAAAACTATAGCAAAAAGTATGGATGACAGTTTCGGCGAGAGCTTTGACAAAGTAGCCAAAATGAT
>NZ_JAVVFL010000091.1:0-8574 GCF_032250635.1 Sulfurimonas sp. | reverse complement strand
CGTTCTTCACTTCACCATGATGATACCATTCAAACGCCATTAGGCTTTAACTCGCTCCGCTCAAACAAGTGGTATAGCTTTGGACGCAAACTGAGTGCACCTACAGCCGTGAATGAGACGGCTAAGTTTATCTCCAAACAAGTGTGAAGCTAAACTGACCCACTTACATTCACAGCGGATGAACTAAGTTTACTTTAGACATAACACACATTCTTTTACAACTTACCTCTTCGTAAACTACGAGCAAAGTTGCCACTGCGTTTAAAAGAATGTCGTGTTGATGTTAACCATCCCTATGGGCACAGCTCTTTAGTTTGATGGTACTCGTTCAGTCGCCTCTGGGCTCTTGTTGGTCGCTTCACTCCAAGGTTCACACTATCGTGATGTTTATCTCTTTGTCTGAAACTTTGTGAACCCTTAGAGCATACACCACTATCTTGATACTAAAATGAACTTGCAGTCCAGTTTATTTTAAAGAGTAGTAGTGTAAGCAGACGGTATTCAAAAGGTTTTCAGCCAAAAAAGAATGGTGGAAGAGAGAAGAGCTTCCGCTTGTAGCGTCTAAGATTTTAAAAATCTTATAGCAAATATTTAAGGGGCATATCATGACACGGGCACAAATTGAAGAGCAATTTAAAGGTATAGATGGGATTAATGAGGCTAAAAAAATATACAAAGAGTTAGCTAAAAAATTACATCCTGATGTTGGCGGAACAGATGAGTTATTTAAAATATTGAACGCAGTATATAACCATATTTTAGAACATGGATTAAGTTTTTCAGAAGATGCAGAGTTTGACTTAGAACTTGAAAAAGTTATCTCTAAGATTTTACATTATGAAAACATTATTATTGAAGTAGTTGGCTCATGGATTTGGTTGAGTGGTGACACAAAACACATAAAAGAAACCCTCAAAGAGTTAAATTTCAAATGGGCTTCAAAAAAGAAGATGTGGTACTATGGAGAGATGAAGGGGAGGAACCCAAAACAAAAGAGCATGGACGACATAAAAGCAAAGTATGGATGCCAGACTGTAAAGACAAAGGGGGCAAGCAAAGTATCATGGAGAGTCGCATCATAAAGAAGTTCAAAATTATAAGCATAGTATATGGTGTCAGTAGATGCCGTTATCTCTTAGTAGTAGAGTGAAAGTTTTTACTAAAGGCTATGGCGTTTCGTTCGGGATGGACATAATCGTTTCACTCTATGCCCACCCACCCGAAAACCTCGTCTGCTTCGCAGCCTTGGCATCGCCATAAGCCCCTGATAGATGGATGGCATCTGAATACAAACATATAGTGTTACAGATATACTCAAACACTACTTTAAGGAAAGAATTTATTTATACCTGTACCTTTTCTGTACCTTCTCTTAAATAACAGCCTGTTTTAGAAGTAGACAAGTGGGCTTTAAATCCCTATAAATAGGGAAGATACTATAAAAATATCTCCACCGCTCTTTTTAAATCTTCCTCGGTGTCTATTCCAAAACCTGTACTTGTTACTTTAACCATGCTTATCTTCTTTTGATGGTAGATTGCACGAAGCTGCTCTAGTTTTTCAATATCTTCAATAGGTGCATCATCAAGATTGCAAAACTCTTTTAGACTTTTTTTACTAAAACCGTATATCCCTATGTGACCGAAGTATTGCGCTTCTCCGCTTCTGTTGAAAGGGATTGGAGAACGTGAGAAGTAGATGGCGTTGTCTTTGTCGTCTAGTACCACTTTTACCAAGTTGGCATCTTGCGCTGACTCGCTGTTTATGGAGTTGTAGCAGCTTGCCATGATGAATTCTTCACCCTTTTGTTTTAGCCCTTCCAATCTTTTGATGAGCTTTTCTACGACATCAGCCTCTATAAAAGGCTCGTCTGCTTGGACATTTATGATAAGCTCATCATCAGATACTTTTAGTATATTTGCACACTCATTGATACGGTCGGTACCGCTTTTGTGCGTTGTTGAGGTCAGCATCGCCTCAATGCCGTGCGCTCTGCATGTGGAGATAATGAGTTCATCATCAGCTGCAACGACGACTCTGCCCAGATGTGCAACTCTTTGCGCGGTTCGCACTACCATCGGAACTCCGCCGATGTCTGCTAAGACTTTTTGTGGAAATCTGCTTGAAGCAAGCCTTGCCGGAATAATTATCATTTAAAGCCTTTAATAATATAATGGCAAAATTATATCCAAAAATGAACTTTTAGGAATTGCATATATGCTTCTTTATCAGCCGCAAGAGGGCTACTGCTATAACAGCGACTCAATCTTTTTATATGACTTTATAAATCATTTTAAACCCAGAGGGAAGATTTTAGATGTTGGGGCAGGGTGCGGTGTTGTGGGACTTTTGGTCGCACGAGACAACGAGAGAGTTGAACTTGAAGCCGTTGAGAAGCAGGATGTTTTTGCAGAGTATGCTTCGATAAATGCAAGAGTAAACAAGATAGAGCTCAAGCTTTACAAGAGTGATTTTTTGCAGATGAGCGAAGATGTGAAGTATGATTATATTATTTCAAATCCGCCTTTTTATCATGATGGTGTTACAAAGAGTGAGAATAAGATGTTATTTAATGCACGCTATAATGTCAACTTACCGCTAGGTGAGTTTTTTAAAAAGGTCTCAAGACTCTTAAAACCAAGGTCTCATTTTATTTTCTGTTATGACGCTTCGCAGTTTGGACTCATCTGCACGGAGCTTGCAAAAACAAATATGAGAGCGGTTGATGTACGCTTTATTCATCCTAAGCAGGACAGGGCAGCATCGCTTGTGATGGTTCATGCCAGAAACGGCTCAAAATCGCTTATGAAAATTTGGGCGCCCTTTATCAGTTTTGATGGGGAAGAGTTTTCAAAAGAGGCTCAAAATATATATAAAAAAGCACGGACACAAAGTATAAAATGTCAAATATAATTAAAAAAGACGGATACAATTACATTTTTGATGCCTCAGCATGCAGCTCTTGTGAGGCAAGATGCTGCACGGGAGAGAGCGGATATATCCATGTGAGTGCCTCGGAGATAGAGAGTATTGCCGACCTATTGGGATTAGAGACACAAGCGTTTAGCGAAAAATACCTTTTTAAACACGGGTACAGATACTCTATAAAAGAGAGAAAAATTGGGGAGAGTTATGAGTGTGCTTTTTACAACAAAGAATCAAACGGATGTGCAATATATGAAGCAAGACCCCAGCAGTGCAGAACTTTTCCTTTTTGGGACTACTTTAAAACAAGAGTCGATGAGTTGAAATTAGAGTGCCCGGGAGTTGTTGATGCGTAGTATTTTAAAATTATCTCTTTTTCTTGTTGCACTTCTTTTTATACTGGGGTGTTCATCTAAAGAGGTAGAAGTAAAAGGGCATCAGAAAGTTTTTGAGAACGAGGATTTATATATACTCAATGCTCTTTGGCTTGAGGAGAAGCAAGATTACAATAGCTCATCAAATATATTTAATATACTCTATTTAAAAACAGATAAGAAAGAGTACCTGTACCGCTCTCTAAGAGATGATTTAGCGGCAAATGAAAACGAGCGGGCTATAGAGCGAGTCAATGAAATTGCAGGAGATAAAATAGATGATTTTGAGCTTATAAGGATTAAAATAGTAGCCCTTATGAGAGCGGATAGATTGGTTGAGGCAAAAGAGCTTGCAATCAAACTTGTTACCAAGTCAAACAACGTTGATGATTATCTGCTTGTAAGTGAGATATATGTAAAGCTAAAGCAGTATGACACAGCTCTGAAGTATCTTGAGAGCGCTTATATTAAAGACTATAACGAAAAGATACTTGAGAAGATGGCAATTATTTTGTACGTCAATCTAGAGAGAAAAAAAGATGCCATAGCACAGCTTGAAACTCACTCTAGGATAAACGGTTGCTCAAAACTAATCTGCTCAAAACTCATCGGTTTTTATAGCAATGATAACAATATCGAAGGTCTTTTATCGACCTATTTAAGACTCTATAAAATAGATTCAAGCAGAGATATAGGTGAAAAAATAGTTCAGATATACGGCTATAAAAAAGATTATCCAAAGATGATTGAATTTTTAGAGCAGAGTAGGATTAACAATGAACTGCTCTTTCAACTTTATGTGCAGACAAGAAACTATAAAAAAGCAGTTGGTATCGCAAAAGAGCTCTACAAAGAGAGCGGTGATGTTAGCTACCTCGGGCAGAGTGCAATTTTTGAGTATGAGAGCGCTGAGGACAAGAGCAACAAAGCGATGCATAAAAGCGTTATCTCAAAGCTCCAAGAGGTAATAAAAACAAAAAAAGATGGTATGTATCTTAACTATCTCGGCTATCTTTTGATTGACCATAGTATAGATATAAAAAAGGGGATAGAGTACGTAAAAGAGGCACTTGAGATAGAACCAAACTCTATCTACTACCTTGACTCTCTTGCATGGGGATACTACAAGCTTGGGAATTGCCAAAGGGCTGCAAAAATTATGAAAAAAGTAGCAAATATGCAAGGCAGCAGCAATGATGAGGTTGTAAAACATATTGAAGCTATAAAAAAGTGCGTAAAAAACAAAAAGGGTAAAAAGTAGAATGATTTTAGATGAGATAATAAAAAGAACAAGAGAAGACGTAATAAAAAGAGAGAAAGAGTTTTCACTCGACTGGTTGGGACGTTCGCTCGCCTTTAATGCAAGAGCGCCAAGAGACGTTTTTCCGTATTTGAGTGCAACGCAAGAGGATCCGTACAGAATTATTGCCGAGGTAAAGAAGGCCTCTCCTTCAAAAGGGGTGATTCGTGAAGATTTTGACCCGGTAGCAATTGCGCAGAGCTATGAGAGAGGAGGGGCAAGTGCTATCTCTGTGCTTACGGAGCCTCACTTTTTTCAAGGCAATTTGGATTATCTGGGACAGATTAGAAGATACGTCGGAATCCCGCTTCTTAGAAAAGATTTCATAGTAACCAAATATCAGATACTCGAAGCGATGGTTCACGGTGCGGATTTCATCCTTCTTATCGCCGCGGCTCTTAGCAAGAGCGAGCTAAAAGAGCTTTTGGGATACACAAGACATCTAGGCATGGAGGCTCTTGTTGAGGTACATGACAAGAGCGATTTGGTAAAAGCTATCTACGCGGGTAGTGATATTATCGGGATAAATCACAGAAATCTTCAAACTTTTGAGATGAATATGCAGCTATCTTACGAGCTGATCCCAATGATACCAAACGGAAAAGTAATCGTTGCAGAGAGCGGAATTTACGAGCATGGACAGCTTGAAGATTTGTCAAAAGCAGGAGTCGATGCTTTCTTGGTCGGAGAGTCTTTAATGAGAGAAAAAGATGAAGAAGTAGCACTTAGAAATTTGAAATATGGAAAAAATAAAAACGTCTAAAAAGAGGCGAACGCCTCGCACGCGCTTAGAAAACTAAAGTTTGGTTAAGGGAGATAGGAGAGGAGACTACCCTCTTATCTTATGAGAGTAGTGTCTTTGCGCACTCGTTGATTCTTTTTCCATCAGCTTTGCCTGATAGCTCTTTAGATGCCGCTCCCATAACTTTTCCTATATCTTTGATGGTTGTGGCGCCCACTTTTGCAATTATCTCTTTGAGTGCTTCTTGAAGTTCGCTATCGCTCAGTTGTGCAGGCAGATACTCTTTGTAGCAGGCTATCTCATCCAACTCTTTTTGCATTAAATCCTCACGTCCGGCGTCTCTGTACTGTGTTGCGGCATCGTCTCTTCTTTTTACTTGAGACTGTATGATTTTTATAATGTCATCATCACTAAGTTCTCTTCTTTCATCGACCTCTACCTGCTTAAAGGCACTGCTTAAAAGTCTTAGAGCGTCTCTCTTTTTGTTGTCTTTTGCTTTCATAGCATCTTTGATATCTTGGTTGACTTTATCTCTTAAATTCATTTTTTTCCTTTTATGTGGAACTATTATTGCTAGAATTATAACTAATAAACAAGAACTAAAAAGAGAAAAATTGAAAAAAACTATTTTAACAGTGCTAATGCCGATTTATGCTATACTGTTTTTTTCTGGATGCGCAGCTAACTTGACGGAACCTGAGATCGATTTTGAGCCGCCTGCTTATGTAGAGCAGATGCCTTCACGTGAGGACAAGAAAGATTTTACTTCTGTGGGAAGTATCTTTGGGCAGGGTGAAAACCCTCTTTTTACAGACCACAAAGCTATGCATGTAAATGATGTTGTAACGGTTGTTATCTCTGAAAATGCAAAGAGTTCAAGCACAGGTTCAAAGCAGCTTAGCGAAGATGATGCAATGGGCTTAGGCGGCGGTGTCTTTAGCTCTGGAGGTTCAAACTCTGCGGTAAATTCGGCAGCCAACAAACTAAACGGTTTGACAAATATAGGTTTTGATGCAAGCTCTTCAAGCGCTTACAGCGGACAGGGAAGCGCGTCAAGAGATGCATCGTTTGCTACGACTATCTCTGCTAGAATTGTCAAAGTGTTAGAAAACGGAAACTATTTTATATCGGGTAAGAGAGAGATTCTGGTTGACGACCAAAAGCAGATTATACAGATCGGCGGTGTTATACGCCCCTATGATATTGATCAGTACAATACAATAGAGTCCTCACAGATTAGTGATGCTAAAATTCTTTATAAGACACAGGGAGATGTTGATCGTGCGACAAAACAGGGTTGGGGTACAAAAATTATTCAGGCGGTTTGGCCGTTTTAGTCTACTTGTTGCGCTAAGTTTCTCAACACTTCTTGCCGAGGAGAGTTTTAAAGATTTTAAAAGGTCTCAAACAGACTCGTTTAAAGAGTATAAAGATGAGAGAGACGGCGCTTTTAGCAACTACTTAAAGCAGGAGTGGGAAGCCTACACTCTCCAAGAGATGAAGTCTCTATACGAGAAACAAAAACCGATAACTATTGAACCTGCAAAACCCAAAGAAGTTAAGCCGGTCGGACCAAAAATAAGCATAAAAATTGAAGCAGAGAAAGAGCCAAAAGAGGATTTGACGCCAATCCAAAAAGAGCCTGCCATATCTCCGCCGCCGCAGAAAAGGGCAAAAGATATCTCTTTTGATTTTTATGGTAAAAATTTGGAGTTTGACATTTCAGATGGAGTGAAGAGAGCAAATTTTTACCCTACAAACCAGATTGGAATAGCCAACTATTTCGATGCGGTTGCTTCAAGTGAGTATGAATCTCTTGTTTTGGAGATTCAAAGAGTCTCAAAATCTATGAATTTAAACGATTGGGGTACATATCTTTTAGTTTCAAAAATTTCGCAAAATCTTTATGAAAACGAAGATACTTCTAAACTTCTTAGATGGTTTTTATTGAATAAGCTTGGTTACGCTGTGAAAATAGGATTGGACGGTAGGCACATAGTGTTGATGCACTACTCCGCAAAGACAATCTATGCAGCACCAAATTTTAATTTTAGTAATAAAAAGTATTATGTTTTTTTCGACAGAAGCAACGAGAGAATAGACAGAGTTTTTTCATATAAGCAGAATTATCCCGGAGCTACAAAACCGCTTGATCTCTCTTTGGATGCGCTTCCTCTTTTGGGAGAAAATCTAGAGTATAAGGTTCTTAGTTTTTACAATTTTGACAAGAAGTATGATGTTGCAATCTCATACAATAAAAATCTTATAGATTTTATGGCTTCATACCCACAGGCTGAGTATGAGACTTTCTTTAATGCCCCGATTGAGCAAAGGACATATAGAGATTTGGCAGCAGGAATTAAAAAACATATCGATGGCAAAAAAGCAAGCGAGGCTATGAACTTTGTGCTTAGTTTTGTCCAAAAGTCATTTAAATATGAGCAGGATAATCAACAGTTTGGAAAAGAGAAGGTTATGTTTGCACAGGAGACTCTTTTTTATGAGAAGTCCGATTGCGAAGATAGGGCAGTTCTATTTTCATATCTCATGAAAGAGCTTTTTGGGGTTAGCGTTCTGGGTGTTAAATATGAAGACCACATGGCAACGGCACTCTACATTCCGCTTGATGGAGATAAGATAAGAGCAGGTTCAAAAGAGTATGTTATTGCAGACCCGACATATATTAACTCAACTATCGGCATGGGAATGCCAAAATATAGATCCGTGAAACCGCAAAGTTATATTGTTGTAAAAAACAATTAAGAGTGCAAGATATGAATAGAGATGCATTAACAGATCTTCCAAACAGATTTGCTTTGATGGAAAATATTAAATCTTTAGAACATGCCAATGTTTTTTTAATTGATATAGATAATTTTAGCAACATAAACAGCGCATATGGATTTGAAGTGGGTGATAGAGTTCTCATTGAAGTATCAAGGCTAATAGGTATTGTAAAGCCGCCTTCTTCAGAGCTCTTTAGACTTAATTCCGATGAATTTATAGTCGTCTGCAGTGAGCTGATGAGTTCAAAAAAGCTATCAGAACTTGCAAGCTCCATGATATCTTTTTTCGATCAGACGGAGATTTTAACCCTTGATGATGATACTGATATAAAAATCTCCATAAGCATCGGTATTGCAATAGGAGAAGATAATGAAATTCTAAGCCATGCAAGAATTGCTATAAAAGAGCTAAGGGAGCATAATAGATCATCGTATAAGATTTATGAC
>NZ_JAVVFL010000090.1:0-8619 GCF_032250635.1 Sulfurimonas sp. | reverse complement strand
CCATTTGTGTGCTTAATGATATTTAGCCTGACACTCATTCTATAGCCTATTACGTAACCGTTCTCATCATAAACAATCGGTGCATAAGCGGGCACTCCCATCTTCAACACCAGGTGCGTCTGAGACTCGCTTTTGCTTACCAAAGAAGCCTGAAAAACCTCAATAATCGCTCTATCAACCGCATCTTTTATGACAACGGTATTTTGAGGATCTACAGCTGAGATAATAACGCTTGTGCTTATCTTATCGCCCATAACTTCACGCGAAAACTTAGCACTCGATTTATATCCGCATCCGCTTAGAGCAACTAAAAGCAAAAAGAGAATCAAAAACGCCCTAATAGTTGAAAAAAAGTTCAATATTAATCCTTGATGACTAGATTTACTAATTTCTTTGGAACTAAAATCTCTTTTACCAAAATCTTGCCCTCAAGCCACTTCTGCGCTTTTTCTTTTGCGGCTTCGAGGATGCTCTCCTGCGTTGCATCCGGTGCAACTTCTATCTCACATCTGCTCTTTCCGTTGATTGAAACACCCAGAATTATAGACTCCTCTACAAAAACCTCTTCTACGACTTTTTGCAGAGTCAAGTTTTTAAGAGAGAAGCATCTGCTAGAAATCTCCCAACAAATATGCGGTATTACAGGCTCCATAATGGAGGTAAGTATCCAATACCCTTCACTCCAAACTTTCTCATTTGACTGAAGGTTAAGCGCGTTCATAGCCTCCATAACACCTGCAATCATTGTATTGAAAGTATATTTTTGAGTGTAAACATCCTCGGCTCTTGCCAAAGCTTCATACACTTTTTTTCTAGCAAACTTCTCCTCTTTTAAGAGAGTTGCATGCTCAATTTGAGGGATTGCACTGATTTTGTTTACATGTGAGCTTCTGTCGTAAAATCTTTTTAAAAACTTATATGCGCCCTCGACGGCACTGTCATTCCACTCAAGCTCTTGCGTAGGAGGTGCGGCAAAGAGTATGAAAAGTCTTGCAGTATCGGCCCCGTACTTCTCTATAATCGCATCAGGGTCAACCGTATTGCCCTTAGACTTGCTCATTTTAGCGCCGTCTTTTAAAACCATTCCCTGCGTAAGAAGCTTCTCAAAAGGCTCATCAAATTCTAGATAGCCCAAATCACGAAAGACTTTTGTAAAAAATCGCGCATAAAGAAGGTGTAAAATTGCGTGTTCTATCCCGCCTATGTAGTGGTCAACGCCCATCCAGTACTCAATCTGCTCTTTAGAAAAAGCCTCTTTTTCCCAGTTTTTCGGCGATGCACAAAAACGCAAGAAGTACCATGAAGACTCTACGAACGTATCCATCGTATCGGTTTCGCGGATTGCATCCCTCTCACACTTTGGACATTTGCAATGCTTCCACGAGGGATGCTTTTCAAGAGGGTTTCCCTCTCCCGTAATCTCAATATCATCAGGAAGCGCTATAGGGAGATTCTCTTTTTTCTCCATAACGATACCGCAGCTCTCACAGTGAACAAAAGGGATAGGCGCACCCCAATATCTCTGGCGCGAAACTCCCCAATCTTTTAGTCTGTAATTGGTTGTTCTTTTACCGAGTCCATTTTCTTGAAAATAGTCTATGATTTTTGATTGCGCCTCTTTAGAGTTTAAGCCGTCAAACATTTGAGAGTTAAATAGCTCTCCTGTTTCCGTATATGCCTTACTGCCCTCCAGCTCGCCCTCAAATGGCTTTATGACGGCATTTATAGGAAGGTCGTACTTTTTAGCAAAGTCAAAATCTCTCTCATCATGTGCAGGAACAGCCATTACCGCGCCGCTTCCGTAGTCCATTAAAACAAAATTTGCAACCCAGAGAGGCACTTTTTTGTTTGTAAGTGGATGTATGACATTTAAGTTTAAAGAAATACCGCTCTTCTCTTTTTGTCTATCGATGGAGGAAGCATTCTTCATCTCTTTGATTTTTGTAACCGTCTCATCATCAAGAAGCATCTTCTCGATCATGTAAGTTACTATCTCATGTTCAGGCGCTAAAGCCGCATAACTTACACCGTAGATTGTGTCGGGACGTGTCGTAAAGACATCAAACCCATCAAATTTTTTCTCTAATTTAGAAAGTGAATCATCATCAAAACGGAGCTGAAACTCCAGACCGTTTGACTTGCCTATCCAGTTCTCCTGCATGGTCAAAACCTGCTTAGGCCAGCCATTTTCAAGCTTATGCAAATCATCTAAAAGCTCATCTGCATACTTGGTAATCTTGAAGTAGTACTGATTCATATCTTTTTTAACGACCTGAGTATCACATCTCCAGCATGAGCCCTCAATAACCTGCTCGTTTGCCAAAACGGTATGACAACTAGGGCACCAGTTTAAAAAGCCTTTTTTGCGGTAGAGAAGACCTTTCTCATACATGTCGATAATGAAGCCCTGCTCAAACTTTGTATAAAGCTCATCACTCGTAGCAAGTTCGCGCTCTTTTGAAAAAGAGAATCCAAGCGACTTAAACTCACCCTTCATGTAGTCTATGTTGTCATATGTCCATTTTTTTGGATGTGAGCCGTTTTTGATAGCCGCATTTTCCGCAGGCATACCGAAGCTGTCAAAACCGATGGGGTGAAGAACGTTAAAGCCCTGCTGACGGTAATATCTTGCAAAAGCATCGCTTAGAGTATAGTTTCTTACATGCCCCATATGAAGTCTTCCGCTTGGAAAAGGGAACATGCTCAGTATATATTTTTTTTCTTTACTAAAATCTTCACTCGGCTCAAAGCTTCTGTTTTGAGCCCAGTATTCTTGCCACTGTTTCTCTATGGTCTTTGCGTTATATTCCAAATTAAAACTTCCTGTAAAATTATTGTGACTCCCAAAGAGTCTAGCTTTTCTAAAGAAACCAAAGGTTTTGTGACCCAAGCGGTCTTAGCGTAGCTAAATGGCTTTGCTCATTTAGCTTATAATATAGTTAATATTCTTCGCGATTTTTAGAACTCTCTATATAGACAAGTCCCACGGAAAATAGGTTTGCTATCAAAGCCCCTATTGCCAGAGCAATTGCCCACTCCAGATTTCCAACGACTTCTAGATAGATAAATGCCGGTATAAGATGAAGATCAGCGACCAGTGATGATGCTAGTAACTCGGCTGAGAGGAGGTTTCTCACACCTATTTTTAAAAATGTAGAGACAAGATTTAAGCTGCCCGCCACAAAGAGCGCGACAGCGCTATGCTCATATAAAAAACCTGCAATTGATGTTAAACTCATCAATGAAAAAAACACGTATATTACTTTTCCCCAATCCATACCGACACCTCTGCTTAAATTAATTGGCAAGATTATACAAAAAGTATCTTAAGTAGCGACTGAAGTCTTTATATAGCCTATTTCAGAAGCAGGTTTTTTTTCATAAAGAGGTAAAAAAATGCTAAAGGCGGAACAAAAACAATACCTATTAACCAAAAGGTTTTCTGCTTCTCCTCTTTAAATTTTGCTCTATATACAGAGATGATAGAGTAGACCCAAAAAGCTACAAACAGAAAAAATATTGAAATTGAAACATTACTCATGACAGACTCCTTTTTTGTGATAAACAATTGTATCTTTATTAGGTAACCAAAGTGTAATGAGCTTTTAAAAAGGAGGTTTTACCGAGCAAAAGCTCGGAAAAAAGGGTGGATAATTTACATTATCCCTGATTCAAACTGCGATCTCATTCTCTCTTTTTCCGCTTCTCTTTTTGCTTTTTCGGCAAGCTTGACGTGGTATTTTTTCACATCAAAACCAAAAAGAAGCAGTGTCGGAGAGGCAACGAAGATTGATGAGTATGTTCCTACAACAATTCCCACCAAAAGAGTAAATGCAAAGGCATGAATAATCTCACCGCCGAACATAAAGAGCGTAAATACAACAAACAAAGTTGTAAGCGAAGTGAGTGTTGTTCTAGCCAAAGTTTTTGTGATAGAGTTGTCAATTATCTCTGCGAGCTCAACATCTCTTCCCTTTACTACACCCTCACGAATCCTGTCAAATACGATAATAGTATCGTTTAGGGAGTATCCCAAGATGGTCAGAAGCGCAGCCAATACGTCAAGATTTACCTCTAATCCAACAAGAGCTATTGCTCCAAGAGCGATTGAGACGTCATGAACAAGCGCCACTATAGAAGCAACTGCAAATCTCCACTCAAATCTAAATGCCACATAGATCAAGATGCCCATAACGGCTAAGATTAGAGACATTATCCCCTTCTCTTTTAGCTCGCTTCCCACTTTTGGACCGACAATATCAACACGGCGAATCTCAAACTCTCCCGTGCCCATAAGAGCCTCACGCGTAATATCTCCAACATCGACGACTACGTCTCCCGTTGCTGTTCTCATACGGATAACAACCTCATCTTCAGAGCCAAACTCCGTTATTGAAGCGCCCTCAAAAATGGTGTTGCTCTTTAGCTTTTCTCTCATCTCATCAATAGGAGCAGCGGTGTTATACTTTACCTGAACAATCGTACCGCCCGCAAAATCGACTCCGTAGTTAAGACCTTTTGTCGCCAAAAGAACAAACGAGCCAAGTACTAAAACTATCGATAAAATCATCGAAAATTTTGACTTCCCCATAAAATTAAAGGTTTTACTAAACTTAAAAAATTCCATAATTAACCCTTAATTCCAAACCATAAAAGGTTGTTTTTACTTTTTTGCATTCTCTTCTCAAGCATCTCATAGATACCGTGTGTGCCAAGAATCGCCGTAAGCATTGAAGCGAGTATTCCTATGCTGATGGTAATTGCAAAACCTTTGATAGCACCTGTTCCGTAAGCGTAAAGAACAACTGCGGCTATAAGCGTAGTTATGTTTGCATCCAAAATAGCGCTCATGGCATTTGAATAACCCTCTTCTATGGCTTTATGAATAGATTTTCCCTCATGTATAAGCTCACGGATACGCTCGGAGATGATAACATTCGCATCAACTGCCATACCGACGGTCAGAACTATTCCCGCCATTCCCGGAAGCGTCAATGTAGCCCCAAAGAGACTCATAACAGCCAAGATAATCAAGAGATTTGCAATCAAAGCAATATTTGCTATGATACCCGCCATTCTGTAGTAAACTACCATAAAGATTATAACTAATACAAATCCGCCAACAAGCGCAATTAAACTAGCTTTAATACTATCAGCACCCAGACTAGGTCCAACAGAGCGCTTCTCCATAAGATAGATTGGAGCCAAAAGAGAGCCTGAGCGAAGAGCGATTGCCAAATCTTTTGCCTCTAAGACGCTATAGTTTCCTGAAATCTGCCCGCTTCCGCCGCCGATACGCTCATTGATAACAGGAGCAGAGTAAACCTTGCCATCAAGAACAACAGCTAAGCGTTTTCCGACACTTCTGCCGGTAAAATCGCCGAATATTTCAGCCCCTTCCGCATTTAGTGAAAAGCTGATCAAAGGGCGATTGTTTTCATCAAATCCAACATTGGCATCTGTAAGCATCGTGCCATCAAGAATTGGAATCTCGCGAACCAAATGTTTAACATTCGGATTGGCTGCATCTTCTAAAATAACATCTCCGTATGATGCTGCCTCACTTTCACTCATACTGTAAACTCTTGCTATTCTATCTTCATCGACTGCCATGAGTTCGAGTTTTGCCGCACGAGAGATAAGCTCACGAGCACGCTGCTCATCTTCTGTGTTTTTTATGCCGGCTAACTGGACAAGAATCTTCTCCTCGCCTTGACGGGCAACGATAGGCTCTGTCAGACCAAACTGATCAAGTCTGTTTCTAATCGTCTCAATAGCTTGAGAAATTGCCTGCTGCTGAGTTTTTAAAATCTCCTCATCACTAAGTCCAAAAGAGATCTTCTCATCTACGACAACTACGATGGCACCTTCAATCTCGTGAAAAAAAGATTGGATTGTTTTAACATCGTCTTTGTCCAAAAGAGTAAGAGTAATGCCCTCTTCATCAAAACTGAGCGTGTCGATTAAGATGTCTTTTCTCTCGCTAAAGTGCTTGACGCTTGCTGCAATAGACTTAATTCTAGACTTGACCGCTTCTTCGGTTTTTACACCAAGAAGCATATGGAGTCCGCCTTGAAGATCAAGACCCAAGGTTACTTTTTTCCCGTCTTGCATCTGAAAAAGAGAAGGTGCGGAGAAAAATATACCAAAAGTTATGGCAAGAGCAAATACGATTATTCGATAATTAAGCTTCATCCTCGTACTTTCTAGCAACGGCATCTTTTGTTGCTTTTACAATTACATCATCATTTATTTTAATGCTTAAAAATTTCTCTTCAACTTTATATATAGTTGCTATGACTCCACCTATTGTAACTATTTTATCGCCTTTTTTTAGAGATTCTAACATCTCTTTATGGCTTTTTGCCGCTTTTTGCTGCGGGCGAATGATTATGAAGTACATAATCGCAATTAAGATTATAAACGGGAGTAGTTGACTTATTATTTCCATGAGTATGGGTTTCCTTTGAGTAAATTGCGGCGATTATACAAGAACTATATTAATAAAAGACTGAATAGTGTTATAATTCACACCAAAAAATAGAGCGCTAAAAAATGATTAAAAAAATCCATTCCATCCGAGACAACTACAATCCCTTACTTTTTGATTTGATATGCGGAGTCATAACCTCACTTTTTTTCAGCGCTTTTCTCTATCTGGAGCACTTCGATATAACTATAAACTTCATAAATACCCTATTTGGACTTTTTGCTTTTGCTCTTCTTCTGTACATCCCAAAAAGAGCCTCTTTGGTAGCCGGTTTTTTTATAGGTCTTCTCTGGTTCTACTGGATCGGCTATAGTTTTAAATACAATGACGTAGGGTATATGGAACCTATAATCACTCTCCTTTTTGCGCTTGTATACATGCTCTTTTTTGGGGTTTTAGCTCTTACAAACAGTGCGGCAATAAGAGCTTTAATGCTCTTCGCTCTTAGTTTTATAGAGCCTTTTGATTTTAACTGGCTGCAGATGGAAGTTCTCTTCGTAGATAGCTATTTTGGAGTTCAAAAATACCAATTTGCCCTAGTACTTGCCGCTCTTGCTGCGCCCTCTTACATAAAAAAACCATACACTTTTGCTCCTCTTTTACTCCTTCTTCTTAGCATAAACTTTGCTCCTCCTACCCAACAAGAAGCACCGCTAAAGATAAAACTTGTAACAACCGACATACCTCAAGAGAAAAAGTGGCTAAGAGAGAGCCTCTCCCCCACCATTGAGCTGATTTTCAAGGAGATTAGAGCGGCTAAAAAAAATGGATATGACGTAGTCGTGTTTCCTGAATCCGTTTTTCCCTTTTTTATGAACCAAGCGCCCGTTATCTTCGATGAACTAACAAAAGCCTCTAAAGATATAGCCATAGTGGCGGGCTCTCTCCTCAGCGAAGATGGTATGCACTACAATGTGACCTACATGTTTGATAACGGCAATTTTGAAGTGGCAAAAAAATTGGTTTTGGTTCCTTTTGGAGAGTATATTCCGCTTCCAAAATTCGCACAGGATTTTATTAATGAGATCTTTTTTGGCGGCGCATCCGATTTTAAAACAGCAACTGAACCGACTGACTTTACGATTAAAGGAGTAAAGTTTAGAAATGCCATCTGCTACGAGGCTACATGTCAGGAGATTTATGAGGGAGATGTGGATTTTGTACTTGCCATGAGCAACAATGCCTGGTTTGCCCCCTCAATTGAGCCGACTCTGCAAAAACTGCTTATAAGATACTACGCTCGTAAAAACGGCGCTACAATCTATCACAGTACAAACTACAAGGGCACCGGAGTCATAAAGTAACCTTTATTTGGTATAATTCGACCTTATTTTATTTTCATAGGGATTTATAATGATAAATCTAAAAAATCCAAGCCTGTACAACAATCGCGAAATCTCATGGCTTCAATTTAATACAAGAGTTTTAAAACAGGCGCAGGATGAGTCGCTTCCTCTTCTAGAGCGTCTTAAGTTTCTGGCAATCTATGGAACAAACCTAGATGAATTTTATATGATTAGAGTTGCCGGACTTAAAAAGCTTTTTGCCGCAGGCATTATAGTCTCGAGTGCCGATAAACTCACGCCTCTTGAGCAGCTGAGAGAGATAAGAAAATATCTCCATCAAGAGCAGCAGGTAGTTGAGCACTGCATGAACGGGATTTTAAAAAAACTTGAGCCTGAGGGCATCAGCATAAAGCTCTACAAAGATGTAAATCAGCACCAAAGACACTATCTAAACAGATATTTCAATGAAAATATTTACCCAGTAATCATCCCTATCGCCGTGGATGCTACGCACCCTTTCCCGCATCTAAACAACCTTAGCTTCGGGCTTATTGTAAAACTCAAAGACAGCGATAACGTAGCCATCGAGAGATTTGGAATCATCCGCGTACCTAGAGTTTTGGAGAGATTTATCGAGCTTGAACATGACATCTATGTTCCTATAGAGAGCTTAGTTGCAGAGCATGTAGAGGACCTTTTTCCTGGATATACACTTATAAAATTTGCCTCATTTAGAGTTACTAGAAATGCTGATATAGAGATTGAAGAGGAGGAAGCAGACGACTTTTTGGAGATACTTGAAGAGGGATTAAAACTCCGCCGAAAAGGTGCTATGGTAAGACT
>NZ_JAVVFL010000089.1:0-8645 GCF_032250635.1 Sulfurimonas sp. | reverse complement strand
CTCAATGACTTTTTTCGTTTGGAGTATATTGTAGCGGTCTCCATTATGATAGGAGGAGGGTTTATTCTCTCTACCATGACGGGTATGCTCTATAAAATAGTTCCATTTTTGGTCTGGTTTCACCTTAATGCAAAAGGGTATATGAGCATCCCTACTATGAATGAGATGGTAAATAAAAAATTGGCAATGATTCAGTTTTGGCTTTTTATCTTCTCTCTTATTGGTTTTGTAATCTCCTTTTTTGTACCGTCGCTGTTAGCTATTTTTGCAGTTGCGTTCATTGCAAGCATGATACTTTTAGAGTACAATATCGCAGTTGCGGTTTTGGTTTATGTAAAAACTATAAAAACCAAACCTGATTTTGACATGAGTGCCTTTGCTATGAAAGTAGAGAGTTAAAGGCTATGATAACTAAGTGCAGGGAGTTAAATGCCAAGTCGTAAAAATATTATTTTAGTAGGCTTTATGGGTGTGGGCAAGGGCAGTGTTGCCAGAGAACTCATCAAGATATCTGATTATATGTCGGTTGATACGGATGATTTGATAGAGAGTATGGAAAATAGAAGCGTTAAGCGAATATTTGAACAAAGCGGCGAAAAGTACTTTAGAGATCTGGAGAAGAGAGTCTCTTTGTGGCTGGAGAACTCTGTTAGCAATACTCTTATATCAACCGGAGGCGGATTTTATAAGCAAGAAAATCTAAAAGATATAGGAGTTGTTGTTTTTTTAAACTCCTCTTTTGATAAAATACTAAAGCGAATCAAAAGTCATCCAAATGCATCGAAAAAACTTAAAAAAAGACCGTTGTTAAATGACTTGAAAAAGGCAAGAGAGCTTTACAAGGAGCGATTGCCCCAGTATATGGCTGTTGCTGACATAGTGATTGACGTGACCGACAAAAGCGCACTAGAGTGCGCTAAAGAACTTTTAGAAAAGGTGAAAGAACATGCGTAAATTTTATATATTTTTAGTACTGGGTATAGCGATAAATCTCTTTGGCGCGGAGATAAATTGGGCAAAAGATTATCATGAAGGTACTGCAACTGCACAAAAACAGGACAAGCCAGTGCTTTTTGTCTCATCAAGCCATAAATGTAAATATTGTGTAATATTAGATGAGACTACTTTTAAAGACGCAAGGGTAGTGGAACAGTTGAACAAAAATTTCATTTCGGTTATTTCATACAGCGATGAGAATGATTATCTGCCAGAGGAGCTTTGGAGACCGGGAACACCGGCTATCTGGTTTTTGATGCCAAGCGGTCAGCCGATGTTTGAGGCGCTTATGGGCGCCATGAATGCCGAGAATTTTCTAAAGGCACTCTCCATTGTCGAGGAAGAGTATAATAAGGAAAAGAACAAAAAATGATCTTCACAAATTCAAAAAGCAATAATTTTAAAGCAGAGTTTAGCGAACTTCTTGAGCGCGGCAAGATGGATATAGAGTCTGTTACGGCAATAGTCGGAAATATCATAAGTGAGATAAAAAAAGATAAAGATGAGGCGCTTAAGAGGCACATTTCAAAATTTGACAACTGGACTCCGCTAAGAGACGAAGATCTGAAAATATCTACGGAGTTGATGAAAAAAGCTTATGACAATATTGACGAGAAGCTCAAAAGTTCTCTGCATCTGGCTTATGATAGAATAAAAAACTATCATGAAAAGCAGAAGCCTAAATCTTGGTTTGACAGCGAAGAAAACGGGATAATTTTAGGTCAAAAAGTTACACCCGTTGACAGTGCGGGTCTTTATATACCAGGAGGAAAAGCGGCATACCCGTCTTCTCTTTTGATGAATGTCATCCCTGCCCAAGTTGCCGGAGTTAAAAATATAGTCGTCTGCACCCCTACACCCGACAATGAGCCAAATGAGCTTTTACTTGCGGCATGTCATCTTTGCGGAGTGAGTGAAGTTTACAAGGTCGGCGGAGCAAGCGCAATTGCGGCTATGGCTTATGGCACGCAGAGCATTCCAAAAGTTGACGTTATTACCGGACCGGGAAATATCTTTGTTGCAACTGCAAAAAAAATGGTCTTTGGAGAGGTCAATATAGATATGATTGCAGGACCAAGTGAAATAGGTATCTTAGCAGATGAGAGCGCAAATGCTTCTCATATGGCAATAGATATGCTCTCTCAGGCAGAGCATGATGAGATGGCAAGTTCTATCTTGATAACGCCTTCGCAAAAGTTGGCAGATGAGGTGAAAATAGAGCTTGAGAATTGGCTCTTAAAACTTCCGCGACAGGGGATTGCAAGAAAGTCCATCGAAGAGAGAGGGGCTATTATCGTAACCTCAGACATGGATGAGGCTGTGGAGCTGATGAATCAAATAGCGCCAGAGCATCTAGAAGTTGCAACAATGTCACCTTTTGAGCTTCTTGCGTCTATAAAACATGCGGGAGCAATCTTTTTGGGGCACAATACACCTGAGGCGATAGGCGATTATGTTGCAGGTCCAAATCATACGCTTCCAACGGGCGGAACGGCAAAGTTTTATTCGCCTCTTGGAGTTGAAAACTTTATGAAGAAATCTTCTATTATCTTTTTTAGCAAAAGAGCTATTAATGAGATAGGTGGAGAGTGCGCTCTGATTGCAAATACCGAGGGGTTAAACGCACATGAACTCTCGGTCAGGGTAAGGCTTGATAGTTAAAGCCGCCCTCTTTTTTTTACTTTTCAAATCTTCCCAATCCAAAATAATATTATAATTTTATCACATTTCTATAAATAGTTTAAGCTTTATAAAGATAATATACCCACAGTAAGAAAACACTATGTCCGTAGGATAAGGGATTCTTTTTATAAAGATTACGCGTAGTTATAAAACTAAAATATCTGTCTGTCAAAAGGCTATTAAGGAGAATATATGCAATTAGGCTTCCTAGTTGATTTGCATCTGTGTATGGGATGTAAAGGGTGTGAAATCGCATGTAAAGTGGAAAATGAAGTTCCGCTTAGTACATGGAGACTTCGTGTTAAATATGTAGATGTGGGAACTTTCCCCGAAACAAAAAGAACATTTACACCGCTTAGATGTAATCACTGTGAAAATGCACCGTGTGAGAGAATTTGTCCGGTTAGTGCGCTTCACTATCTGGAAAATGGAATTGTCAATATTGACAAAGAGCGCTGTATTGGTTGTGCAGGATGTGTTATGGCTTGTCCTTACGGAGCTATCTATATTGACCCTCAGACGCAAACGGCAGATAAGTGTACATATTGTGCGCACCGTGTTGCTTCAAGTATGATGCCGGCGTGTGTTGTCGCATGTCCTGTTCAGGCAAATATTTTTGGAGACTTAGATGACCCTACCTCAAACATCTCTAAGTATATTCAGGTTCATCAAGGTGGAGTTCAAGTTCGTAAACCTGAAAAAGGAACTAATCCTCACCACTACTATGTAGGCGGCGGAAACGTTACTCTTAACCCTCTTGCTTCTAAGAGAATTGATGGACACTCACTCTTTAACAACATAACAACACTTCCAGTAGGAGGACACCACTAATGGTACATGAAACGTTAGCAGCAACAAATGCTGTAGTTACTTTAGACGTCGCACTTCCGGGGATAGTATGGCCTTGGTTAGTAACAGTTAACATGTGGGCAAAAAGTATCGGTACCGGTGTTATTTTTATGCTTTTCATTCTTCTTAGAATGCATCCTGAGTCAGTTAAAAACTTAAGACTACCTACAGCTGTAGTCGCATTTTTGTTTATTAATATTTTCTTGTTGTTTACACTGGCAGACCTGCATCAGCCATTTAGAATGTGGCATATATTTGCTTACCCTAGTTTCTCATCGGCAATCGCTTGGGGCTCATTTATGGCGTCGGCATTTTTAGGGCTTTTAGTACTTTTGGTATTTCTTGCTTACAAGAAAAACAATGAAACATTTGACACAGTGTTATTATGGACGGCAATTCTTGCTATTCCGGTAACGCTTTATACAGCTGCTCTTATGGCTCAGTGTACTGCTCGCGAACTTTGGCAGATGCCAGCAGAGTCTGCTCAAATGATTTTAGCAGCACTTCTTGCAGGTTCTGCATTTATGATACTTCTTGGCGGAAACAAGTTAAGCGCAGAGGCAAAAAATACTCTAGGTGTTGTTCTAGGGCTTAGTGCTTTAATGGCGTTTATAATCTATATGTCAGAGTATATATTCGGTTCAATGAAGGCAGAAGAGATTGCTGCTGTTATAGATTATATTAAGGGCGATGGACCATATACTGTTATGTTCTGGCTAGGTCAGTGGATAGCTTATATTTTACCGATGCTCTTTATTCTTTTAAGCAGAGCCGGCAAAAGTGATAGTATTTTAAAAATGGCGGCTATTTTAGCATTAGTCGGGCTTGCTATAGTTAAGCATGTATGGCTAATTATTCCACAATTATTACCAATGAGTTAGGGAGAAATATTAATGTATTTAGAAAGTAGAAGAACATTTTTAAAAGGCGCCGCATTTACAGTTGCAGGCGCTTCAATTGCAAAGGGTGTGTTTACGGCTGATGCTATTGCTGACTCAGTTAGTGACAGTAAGTTTACAAACACTCCGGACTCTTTATCATTCTATCCTCCTATGAGCGAATGGGATGATTTTAAAGAGCTAGATGGTGATGATTGGAAAAGAGGCGGTATAGATCGTCATGGCGTGAGAAGTGCTTCAAATCCTGATGGTATTGAAGTTAATGATTATGCAATCGTTCCTACAGCATGTTCAAACTGTGAGGCATCTTGTGGTCTAACTGCATGGATCGATAAAAAAACATTTACAGTTAAAAAGTATATGGGTAACCCACTACACCCCGCTTCACGCGGACGTAACTGTGCTAAGGGTTATGCAGTTCAATCACAAATGTATGATCCGGATCGTATAGCGTTTCCTCTAAAGCGTGCTCCGGGTTCTGCTCGTGGTGAAGGTAAGTGGATTCGTACTACTTGGGACGAAGCTATGACTACCATCGGCAAAAAGATGCATGATGCTATTAAAGTGGGTGATGAGCTCTCTAAAAAATCATGTATGTTCCACGTCGGTCGTCCAAATGAGAACGGATTTACAGGTAAAGTATGGCAAACAATCGGTCAAGACTGTTTTAACTCGCATACAAACATCTGTAGTTCGGGTGGTCGTACTCCTACAATTCAGTGGGCAAATGACGATAGAACATCTCCGGATTGGGCAAATGCAAAACTTATCTTCCTCAACTCTTCACATGCGGCAGATGCAGGACACTACTTTGCACAATCAGCTGCATTTATTGCAGATGCTAGAGCTAAAGGCGCTAAAATGGTGGTCATGGACCCTCGTTTATCTAACTCTGCCGGTATGGCAGACCTTTGGATTGCAGCATGGCCTGGAACAGAGCCTGTTATATATCTCTACCTTGCTCAAAGAATGTTGAGTGAAGGCAAAGTAAATAAAGAGTTCGTTAGAAGATGGTTAAACTGGGAAGTTTTCTTGGATAACAAAAAGTATTTGGAGTTCATGGTAAGCAAAGGGTATATCTCTAAAGTTCCTGATGCCGATGATTTTGATACATTCTTGGATGTTTTAAAAGAGCTATACTCTCCTTTTACTCTAGATTATGCGGTTAAAGAGACACATGTCCCTGCATACAAGCTAGAGAAACTTTACGATATGTTTATCTGGGCGGGAACTTCTATCTCTTCATATTTCTGGAGAGCAGCAGCTGCAGGAAACCGCGGTGGATGGATGAGTGGTCGTACAGGTTACCTTTCACTAGCACTTCGCGGTGCTATCGGACCTGAGGGTGGTACATTTTTCCACCACTGGCATGTTATCTCTGTTGGCGGAAAAGGTGGAAGTTCAACAGTAGGTCAAGGAAAACGTGGATCTGATGTTCCAAAAATTGATATCTACAATGAGCTTTCGTGGCCGCCTGAATGGCCTCTTTCAACTTATGAGCTATCTTACCTTCTCCCACACCTTCTAGCAGATAAGAAGTGGCAGAAGAAGTGGATAGACAGAGGGCTTAATGTTCCTCAAAAGCTTGCGGTCTGGATTCCTCGTATGTACAATCCTGTATGGATTAATCCGGATGGATTTAGATGGATTGAGACAATCAAAGATGAGTCTAAGATGGAGCTTACTATGAATCTCTCTCCTGTATGGTCAGAGACAAACTGGTATGTGGATTATATTCTGCCTGTTGGTCTTGCAGGTGAGAGACACGATCAGCACTCAGAGGCAACAATGCCTGCACGTTGGACATCTTTCCGTCAGCCTGTTATGAGAGTTGCTTTAGAGAAAGCTGGATGGAAGCCTAAAAACCCTAACCGCGCTACTTTAGAAGCTCATATAAAAGCAGGTCTAGGAGAAGTTTGGGAAGAGAATGAGTTCTGGTTTGATATGTGTGTTAATTACATAGATCCAAAAGGTGAACTCTATTTAGATGAAGCAAAAACAAAAACAATAAAGTCTATGTGGGAGTCCAAAAAGAATCCTGGCAAGCCTGTTACTATTGCTGAGTGGTATGATGCGGCATTTGGCGATAACTTGCCAAATCTTAAAGCAACCGCTACTTCTGATGAGAGATATAAGAACTCAGAATTCCCTGTATATGACTATATGAGAGATCATGGTGCATGGATGGAAGAGAACAATATCTACTCTGCACAAGAACGTGAAGTAATCGATGATGGTAAAAACTATATTTCTCACGGTCATAAGTATGATAAAAAAGATGTTACTATCGACAAGAGAACAGGTGTTATGAGTGCAGAGTCTCACGGTAAGAAACAATCTATCGGTATTGAGATTGACGGTAAGAAGATGGAAGGTTTTCCAACACTTGATAAGAAGCTTGACTTTTTCTGTGAGTGGCTTGCTGATGACTGGAAATGGCCTGAATATGCTATTCCATTCTATCCTAGAAATGAGAAAGAGAAAAAAGAGATGGTTCATATTGTTTCGCATGTAAATCACTCTTTTATGACAGAGAAAGACTCGTATGCATTAAATACAGTATTTAGATTGCCGTATAATATTCATACACGTTCTGCAAACTCTAAGCACCTTATGGAGATTTCGCAAAATCACGATCCTATCTGGATCTCAACTGGTGATGCTGCACGCCAAGGCTTTAAGCGCGGCGATGCAATACGTGTTAGAATAGTAGATAGCTTAACAGGACTAGAGTCAGGTTACTTTGTTGCTATGGCTGTTCCAACAGAGGGTGTTTTACCGGGAACTCTTGCATGTTCACACCACGGAGGACGCTGGAAACTTGTAAACTCTGTTAGTATTCCTAACGGCGTTACAGATGGAAAAGTTGATTCTCAGCCAGTGCTTAGAAATATGAACGATCCTAAATTTATGGCTCATTCTCCTGAAAATGCAGGTAAAGAGGGCGCACAGATTAAGATTGAAGATTATAACGGTCATGGCGGAATAAACAGTTTTGGTGTTCCTACAGCTGAACTTCAGATGGATGGAAAAGTGGGCAAACTCAAATATGTTGAGGGAATCAAACCGTTTAAAGCTGAGAGATTTGCAGACTACAACAAAGATAGTGCAAATATCTGGTGGGATGGACTTAGCGGTTCATGGCAAAATGCCGTAGCTGCTCCGCACCCTGACCCGATTTCAGGTATGCACTGCTGGCATCAAAAAGTTATTTTAGAGCCTGCGCAAACTGGTGATAAGATAGGCGATATATTTGTAAACTATGATAACAACTTCAAAGTTTATGAGGGTTGGAGAGATCAGTTGACTCGTGGTTTAGATGAAAACTCTACACTTCGTCGTCCAGAACATATCAAGCGCCCATGGGTGCCTCTATCTCATAAAGCATACGCTGTTAAGATAAGCAAGTAACGTTATAAAGCCTCTTATGAGGCTTTATGCTTTAGTTCCGCACTGCCTCTTATTGCAGTAGAGATATAAAACTTTTATAATCCGGCTATCCACATCCTAAGCCACAATCCAATAGTTGTAGTATAACCAACCTCGCTAAAAGCTTCATTGCCATCTTTATCATAAATAATAGTAGTAGGAAAGATGGAAACGCCATATCTTTGAGTTATTTGTCCATCACTGTCGTTTAGAACCTTAAAGGTTAAATCACGGCTTCTTAAATACTCGCGCATCTCTTCATCGCTACCGGATTTAAGAGCAATCGTTAAAACATTAAAACTCTTTGAAATTCTCTCTATGTTTTGAGCTTCAGCTTTACATGTTGGACACCATGTAGCCCAAAAATGCAGTAGAATCGGCTCATTTGTTGGAATTTCGTATACGCTGTTGTCTATAGTGATAATCTCTTTGAGTTCAACAGGCGCTTTGTTTAAGCTGCCACTTCTGTAGATACTTAACACATTTGCAAATATTGTCATTAGCAGAATAAAAAGAAGAGCCTCTTTGAGATATTTTATAAGTTTATGCTTCATAAAAATCCATTCTTAAAGCATAATTCCTTTTATGGTAAAGAAGAGCATTCCGGCAAGAATAGCTGCTGCAGGCACCGTAATAAGCCATGCGGCAACAATTTTTTTAATTGCATCTCTTCTTACATATTGAATCTTTTTAGCTTTTTTGATGCTCTTTTTAGTTGATTTTATAATCTTTTTTTCATTTGCTATAAGTTTATATAGCTCGGCAACTCTTGTGTAGTCGCCCTGAGAT
>NZ_JAVVFL010000088.1:0-8651 GCF_032250635.1 Sulfurimonas sp. | reverse complement strand
CCCGCGGGTATTCTCGTGTCACTTAGAAGCGTTTTATACTTCCAAAAAAGAAGTCCTACCGGCTTGCCCTCTTCATCTCCGAAAACCTTCTGAAAGAGTCTGCTTCCATCTTCTATATTTCCGTCCTCTTTTAGTTTGCCGCTTGAAAAAACTACTCTGCCGCCTCTATCTTTGACCTCAACCTCAAGCCACAACTCTCTAAAATCAGCCACTCCTGTTGGGAGATGATGTCCGGCACCCACATTTTTTACGCCTACTTCCAAAACTCCCTCTTTTATATCCATGTCAAGTTTTGCAGAGGTTCTAAGAAGCTGCAGGGTCTGCTCCTCATGCGCCTTGTCTCTAAGTCCTACCAAAAAGTGGTTTGAACCTGCAAAGTAGTGAACTTTAACGTCATCCTTGAGAACACCGCCATCAGTTGAAACACCCTTTAGCGGTGCAAATTTTCCATCTTCTAAGTAGGTCATGTGGCAATCTACGCAGTTTTTATGTTTGCTCTTGTCATTTGGATTGTTAAAGGGTGACTTCTCCCACTCTTTAAAAGTCGAGACGATTTTCATACCGTTTTGCGGATGAAACTCATCATGACATGAGGCACAGTAGCGGCTCTCTTTGTAAAACTCTTTGGAGTAGCTTTTTTTATGTACATCAGGATTTGCATTGATCAGTTTTTCGCTAAACCAGCGTCCCAAATCCGACTCACTATCTTCAAATGCATATTTCTGCCGCTCCAGTGAGAGCGTAAAAGAAGCATTTCCTTTGCTAGAGGCTTCCGTTATCTGATGACATGTGATGCACGAAACGCCCTCCTCAACCCTAAAGTTGCCATGCTCTTCAAAGTCATCAAGAAGCGTTTTCGCACCCTTTTCAAAATGCTCGTTGCTTACAAAGTTGCCGTCCATTGCATGCGTTGTTTTTGGATGCCCCAAAGCAAGAGCGCTTGGATTGTGGCAGCTCATGCACCATTTGCGAAACTCCTGCCCCTCAACCTCTCCAGCTAACGTCTCCATAACCATATAGTATGGGTTTGAACCTGCCATATGTTTGTGGTTCGAGTTGCTCCACTGCTCAAATATCTCGCTATGGCACGACTTACATTTTGCGGAATTACTCCAATCTTCGCTGTGGTAACTATTGGCTTTTTTCTCTATCTCCAAAAGTGATAGCTCCGTGATTTTGCTGTATGAAAGGGATGGGTACGCCAATAAAATCGGAACAAGCAGAGCCACTGATTGTATATTTTGGCTCTTTGCTCTTAAGATATGCCATAAAAAAAGTGCTAATAAAGCGAGTGAACCAAAGAGGTGAATGTTAAAAGAGAGTATCCCAAGTATGTCTCCACCGCGGTTACCAACCAAAAAGAGATAAAACCCGCTAAGAGTAACCAAAACAAAAGCAAAAAGAAGAAGCCACCCCTCCATGCTGTTTATCTTTTTTATAAAAAAGTATCTTCGGATATGCCTATATATAAATGAGTTCATAAAAAAGAGCATTATCAAAATTGAGCCTACAATATGCAGAGGCTGAATAACTCTAAAGTTCTCCCAAGATAGACCAAGTAGCTCATACATAAAAATACCGCTTATAAACATCGCAAATAGAGCAATTTTTACAAAAAACCTTCTCATTTTTGCTCCTCATAATCTACTATTTCGCCCTCTAAAGTTCTCAAAAATGCCACGATTTCATCAATCTGCTCCAAAGTGGGATTAAGCCCTATTTGATGTTTAGCCATAATATTTACGGCTTCTCTTATCTTCGCAACAGCTCCATTGTGAAAATAGGGCGAAGTTTTTGTAACATTTCTAAGTATGGGAACCCTAAAGAGATGCCCGTTATCTTTTCCTAAAAAGCCGCCGCTATTTTCAAAAGGAAATGCTCTATGGAGAGTCTCGATATTTGGCTTTATATCGTAGAGCTGTGCGAACTCTCTTAGCGGAAATCTCTGAATACTCTGACCACCAAAAGCTATACCGTTATGGCACCCTTTACATCCGAAACTTATAAAATTTGCTAAACCTCTCTTTGCCTCATTGCTTATGGCAGAGTTGTCACCCTCTAAAAAACGGTCATACGGCGCTCTGCTTACCAATGTTTTCACATATGTCTCTATCGCTTTTGCGGCATTTTCAAAAGATACTCCATCATCAAAAGCCTCAATAAACATCTCGCTATACTTAGCACTCTCTTTTAGTCTTAGCTCAAGCTCTTGCGGATTCATATTCATCTTATAATCAGCCCTAAAAGAGTTCTCGCTCTGCTCTTTAATACTGCTGACTTCACCGCTCCATGTAAAATGCTTTGCAAAACCGACGTTTAATATACTTTGGGTATTTAAAAGATTGGGGTGCATCACTCCGGCATCGCCCTGCGCAAAAGTAAATCTATCGACTCCGCTTTGATCCTGCAGATGACAAGCTGCGCAATCACTGATCTTTGTATCTTCTTGTGCAAGCATTGAGAGCATTGCACCTCTATTTTTAAGATCTCTATCAAATGAGTGACATGTGGCGCAGCTTGTTGTTTTTGTTTTTGAGAGATTTGTGTCAAAAAACAGCTCCTCTCCCAGTGCAATTTTTTTATGCGTCATGGGATTAGAGGCGTCATCTACAAGCTCCACCAACTTATCAAACGAAGCCGGAAGAGGCTTTAAGCCTTTGCTCAAAGCCAACTCTCTTAATTTCCCATCACTATAGTTTGGAACCTTTTTGCTTGGCAGCACAAACGCAATTGTAACTAAGGTACTTAGCGCAGTTATGGCGATGAGAAGCGAGTAAAAGAGCAGCTTTTTCATCTAGATACTAAACGTCTCTTTGACTTTTTGCTCAAACTCTTCATCACTAAGCTCTTTTCTCATTGGCACAAATGCCGTAGCTTCTGCGCCGACAGGAACGGCGATAGGAGCATTTTCATCTTCGATAATCATCTTAATTGCATCTGCGATAGGCTGAGGAGAAGGACCTTCATTGATAGCTTTTGCCACAATCGGCACAAAGTGGGCTACCAACTCTTTATATGGCGAGTTCTCACTTGTTGTCTGTGCGTTGGCGACTAGACCTTTTTTGACAAAGTTTGTTCCAAATAGTCCCGACTGAATCGAGTGAACACGTATACCAAAAGGGAGCGTCTCAAATCTTAAAGAGTCGACTATTCCCTCAACGGCATATTTTGAAGCATTGTAGTGTGAGAGTAGCGGAAGTCCCATTTTGCCTAAAAATGAGCTAATATTGATGATGACGCCGCTCTTTGCCGCTATCATGTAAGGAAGAACTTCTCTTGTCGTTTTAATGAGCCCAAATACATTTACATCAAACTGCTTGAATATCTCCTCATCAGTTCCCTCTTCAAGCGTTGCTAAAAGACCGTAACCTGCGTTGTTTACAAGAACATCAATCTTGCCCTCATTTTTAATGATGGTATCGACTGCTTTTTTAATACTATCTGTTTTTGTAACGTCTATATAAATATTTTTAAGATTTCCATCACCAAGCGGTGCATTTTCGTCTCTCGTGCCTGCGTAAACAGTGTATCCGTTATCTGCTAGAAACTTTGAAGAGAGTGCACCCATTCCAGATGTTGCACCCGTGATTAAAACTACTTTTGACATGATAAGACTCCTCTAATTTTTGTCATAAAGTATATGCAAAAAAGAGTAATCAATCAACCTCTTATGTCAATTTTTTTATTAAACTTAACTATTATGTTCTATAGTCAGCGTTGATCTTTACGTACTCATATCCCAAGTCGCATCCGTATGCCTTAAAAGCGCCATCGCCTATGCCTAGGTCACAAGAGATAGTGAACTTTTTATGCTGCATCACAACAGCGCACTTCTTCTCCATCTCAGCGTCAAAAAGAATCTCTCCTCTATCGTAAACGCACAAGTTGTCAAATGAGATTTTTAACTTCTCTTCATAAGCCTCAACTCCGCTTGCACCTACTGTTGAAGCGATTCTTCCCCAGTTTGGATCTTCACCGAAGAGTGCAGTTTTTACCAAAAGCGAATCGGAGAGTGCTTTTGCGGCAATCTCTGCCTCTCTATCATCTTTCGCACCCGTTACTTTGTAAGTGACTAGTTTTGTCGCACCCTCGCCGTCACGAACCATCTCCAGAGCTAAAAAGTGCATTACCTTAAAGAGTGCCTCTTTGAAAGCTTCTCTCTCATAAGCACCGCTTCTGCCGTTTGCCAAAACCAAAACAGTGTCGTTTGTAGAGGTGTCACCGTCTACACTTATGGCATTAAAAGTAGTTTTTACAACCTCATCAAGCAGCTCTTGCATCTCATCTTTTGCTACTTTTGCATCTGTTGTAATAAAGCAGAGCATCGTTGCCATGGCAGGGTTTATCATCCCTGCACCCTTTGCAATAGCTCCCATGCTAAAGCTGCTTCCATCATCCAAAACAACCTTGAAAGCGACCTCTTTTGCAAAAGTATCCGTTGTCATAATGGCTTTTGAAGCAGATGCAGAATCTCTTTTTGTTAAATCAAAAAGTTTCATCCCTTCGATTATTTTTGCTTTTGGAAGTCGCACACCGATTACGCCAGTTGAGCTCATGATTGGGTTTTTGACTTGTGATGGGCAAAAAGAGAGCACCTCTTTTATATCTTCAACTCCCGCCTGACCCGTCATCGCATTTGCATTTTTGGAGTTTATGAGAACAAAATTTGTCTTAAAATTACCAATTTGACGAAAATGCTTTATCGGTGCCGCACACATTTTGTTTGTCGTAAAAACGGATGCTACTTCACACTCATCTTCGCTATAGATAAATGCCATATCTTTAGCATTCTCTTTTTTAAGCCCGGCACTCACACCATCTGCAAAAAAACCATCACTTGCACAGACTCCGCCTTGTGAATAAAGTACGTTATACAAATTTCAACTCCTTAGGTTTGTCTCTTCTTCTTAAGAGCTCTTTTGTAGTGTTGATACCACGTTGTGTTCCTATAACAAGGAGTTTACATTCACTAGTTATTAGTACATCACCCTTTGGCATAGTCATAAACTTTCCATCTTTTTTTGTAATACCGACTATGGAAGTATTCGTAATCTCTCTAATATGTGTCTCTTTAAGCTTTTTAAGAACTGCCCAGCTATATTTAGGAACCTCTATCTCTTCCATATCAAGCGGATTGTCGCTTGTATACAAAAACTCCTCTAAGAGGTTTTCCATGTCTGGACGTGCCGCCATGGCACTTACTCTTTGAGCGGTCAGTTTCGTAGGTGAGACAACTGTGTCGGCTCCGAGTTTTTTTAGCTTATCTACATCACTTGCACTTACCGCAGAAGAGATGACATAGTATGGTCTTGGAAGAGAGTGCTCTTTTTCAAAAAGTCTTACCGAGGCTATAAGGGCAATATTGTCAGATATTGTATTGGAGAGAGTAATAAGCCCTTTTGCGGAGGAGAGATGTGCTTTTAACATAGTAAGCTCCGCATGCGGTTCTGCTTTTAAATATGTCGTATAGTTATGCTCTTCAGCCCACTGATGTATCTCTTCACGCGGATCAACGACAACAAAAGGTATATGATTTTTTCTCAGCTCCTTTGTCACTTCAAGAGTATACTCATTGTGGTAACATACGACAAAGTGCTTTTTTAGCCTCGCTATGCTGTATAGCATTCTTCTCTCCTTTACTATTCTTCTAAGATTCCCTTTCCCTACAACATCAACAACAATACCGATTGCAAGAGTAAATACGGTAAAACCCAAAATGATAAGGGTTACTGTAAATATCTGTCCGGCTGCTGAAAATTCACCCTCTTTAAGTGCTCCAAATCCAACCGTAGTAAAGGTATACCCGGCTTGAAAAATTGCATCCATTATGGTGTAATCTTCAATATAGATATAACCTAAAGTCCCTATAAGCATGAGCATCTGGACTAGTATCAGTGGTGTTCTAAATGGTAAAAGCTGGGAATAGAGCTCACTATTGAGCGTTATGTGGGGTTTGGGAGATGACTCCCAGTGTAGAAATTTTCGAATCTTCTCTAAGAGATTCAAGTTAATTTCCTGCTCTACTTAAGAGTTTTTCTTAAGTGTGCGCAACTCTCTTGCAGAGATTTTAATCTTTTGAGTTGTACCATCGTCTAAAGTGATACGTACTGTTCTAAGATTTAACAAAAAACGACGTTTAGTTCTATTTTTAGCATGAGAAACATTGTTTCCGCTCATTGGGCCTTTGCCGCTTATAGCGCATCTTCTTGCCATTTTAGCTTCCTTGTGTTAGGTTTGATTAAAGTTGCGAATTATATCAAGCCTAAACAAAACTTCTCCTTAAGTAAACCCGTAATAGGAACGGCTTGAAAAACCCTTTTATATTTGTTTTATGCGTTTATAGATAGAATAAACAAAATTAACATTATGTGGCGAGATATGATAACAAAAGAGCAAGTCAATAGTTTTATAGAAAAAATTCCGCCCGAACCGAAAGTTCTAAATGAGACATTTGCACTACTCAGAGCAGGAGAGTTATCAAAAGCCGCAAAAGTTGCCGAAAATGACTTAGCACTCAAGGCATACCTGAAAAACATAGTCAACAAACCTATCTACGGGTTTAAAAATGAGGTCAGCGATATATCTCAAATATTTGGTATTCTTGGTGTCTCGCTATCACAGCAGAATGTTTACAACTACATGATATCTCTTTTAAGTCCAAAGAAATGGATTTTATTTAAACTCAATTCGCACCTATTTTACGAGCTTCAAGCAAATCTATCAAAGAAGTGGCAGATTATACTGGAGCATTTAAAAATTGAGGATAAAGAAATATATGCGGCGGTCAGTCTGCTTCCTGCAAGCATTATCGTAACCGAAGCTCTTTTTAACCAAAAGATAGCAGACGTAAATCTTTTGCGAAGCACAAAAGCACTTGATTACAACACCATTCTAGTCCGTCTTTGCGGCATTGACCTTTTTGATATCTGCTCCCAGATTGCTAAAAAATGGGAGATGAATGAGAATATCTCTAAGATAGTCCAAGCAGCATCTGGTGTAAAACCATCAGATGATGAAAAGATAAATCTTTTGGGGAAATGGATGCATCTCCTTCTATTTTATGAGCTCTCAAACCCGCTCTTTATTGAAGCTGGACTCAATGATTTTATTGACTTTCAAATTGAATATATCAACGATATATATGAAGAGTTTTCCTCGCTTATGGAGATTGAATGAAAGCCGTAGTTAAAGATGGCATAGCAACATTTTCCCCGCAGGGTTTTCTTGATGGCAACAATGCGGCAACCTACCTAAACATGGAAGACGTAGAGGCAACCACGAAACTCAAAGTAGATATGATTTTGGTTTCACTGAAACGTGTTGTCTTTTTTAACCGAAACGGCTTGGATATTTTTATAAAACTTTTTTCTAAAATCCGCAAAAGCAACGGTGCAACTGTCGGATTTTGCGACTATGATGAAAATAAGTATGTTGCCATCATGAGATTTTACAAAGATGACACAAACTTTTCGCTCTTTAAAACTCTTGAGATTGCCTATCTTTTCTCTTCAAGCTACAAAAATCAGAACAAAACTGTTCTGGTATACAGCGATGACAAGTCACAGCGCTCTGCAATAGCAATAGAGCTGCATGACAACGGACACAATACCGTAATTGCAAAATCTCTAAGCGAATACAATGAAAAAAAAGTCCAAAAAGAGGCATTTGACTATCTTATAGATGCAACATTTTTAGGTCAGATGGGGCAAAAGGTCGCGACAAGAGTAAGCGGAAATGCTATCATCTATACCATCTCCTCATTTTTAGATGTAGAGATAAGCGACAACTTCAATATAGAGTACCATAACAACTCTCTAAATGTAGGCTTCAGACTATTTATTTTTGACGCATATAAAGTCATCAGCATGAACATACACGCGCTAAACTTCTTCTCAAAACTCTCATCTTCAGCAGCCGAATACAATGCTACTATCTGCTTTGTAGGGATGAAGTTTGATAAGACTCCAATCTCATTTAAAGAGAATATGGAAGATGCTGGAATTATTTTTTACAG
This sequence comes from Sulfurimonas sp., assembly GCF_032250635.1. Lineage (GTDB taxonomy): Bacteria > Campylobacterota > Campylobacteria > Campylobacterales > Sulfurimonadaceae > Sulfurimonas. The sequence continues at coordinate 637 of NZ_JAVVFL010000088.1, read as the reverse complement.
ACACATGGATGATATACTTCAAAACAAAGAGCTTTTAAAGGAGCTCGGGGCTTCAAGTGCTGCAAACATAAAAAACAAACGAGTCTTAAATAAAGAGACGGTGATGGAGCTTCCCAAATTTATCAATGCGGCAGCCGTTACTATAGAGATGATGACAAATTCAAAAGCGCACAAAGAGTCAGCTGCTGTTCAAAACCTAACAATAGAGAAAAAAGAGGGCAAAATTGCAAGCTCCATTGGCTACTACGGCGATATGGACGGAATGGTGGTCTTGGTTTTCCCATCCGGTATTGCAAAGAAGGCGTGTGAACTTCTTATAGGCGAAGACACCGATGATATTGAGATGATTTTGGATACTTTGGCAGAGCTGGTCAATATTGTAGGCGGAAAGATAAAATCTCTGCTTGCAGATGAAGATATATCTGTAAATATAACTCTTCCAAGAACCTATCAAGACATAGCTAGCCTTCTAGAAGTAGTTGAGAACAGAAAAGGCGTTCAGGTAGAACTCTCTTTTAATGATGATAAATTCATATTTTTCTTAACAAGATAAAAGATACAAAATAGTACAATTTCACAATGAAAAAACCATCCTATAAAGAATAGCTTAAACCAATAGTTATTTTTTATAGACATA
>NZ_JAVVFL010000087.1:0-8653 GCF_032250635.1 Sulfurimonas sp. | reverse complement strand
CCGCATGATAAAACAGTTTAAAAATGCAGGTAAAATGGCTAAAAAACTCTCAGGTAAGGGTGGCATGAAAGATTTGCAAGCCATGATGGGTCAGATGGGCGGCGCGGGAGCTCTTAGAAGATAGCTTGGCATTTAACGCATGTAGAGGGTAAATCTATATACTTTTAGAAGTCTATAGATTTGCATTCAGAATGCAAAATTTAACATATACAGCAAGTTGAAATATGACTTGTGCAGAGAAGGACAAAACATGGCAACAGTAATTCGCCTCACTAGAATGGGAAGAAAAAAACAACCTTTTTACCGTATTGCGGTAACAGACTCACGTAAAAGAAGAGATGGTGGTTGGATAGAGCTAATTGGACATTATAATCCAATGGTAGCAGAGAAGACAATGGTTGTTGATAACGAAAGATTAGATTACTGGTTAAGCGTTGGCGCTAAAATGAGTGATCGTGTTAAAAAGATAACAGGTCGTTAATTATGATAGCTGATTTTGTCGCACAATTTGCAAGACTTATAGCCTCATACCCTGATGATATAAGAGTTGAAGTAAAAGAGGGCGATGAAACAACTGAAATTTTGCTCTATGCCAATCAAGCTGACATCGGAAAGCTGATAGGCAAAGAGGGCAAGATGATAGGCGCTATAAAAACCGTTATCTCAGGCTGCAAAGCTAAAGACGGTGTAAGTTACCGCATCAATGTCGAAGCAATCTAGCAAACTTCTTCATATTGCTACAATCGGCAAGAGTGTCGGTTTAAAAGGCGATGTGAAGCTCCACATAAAAAGTGATTTTCCAGAGCAGTTTAAAAAAGGCGCCTCTTTTTTCATAAATGAAAAAGAGAGTCTGACTATAAGTGAGATAAACCACGAGAGAGCTCTTGTGAAATTTTTGGGATACTCTTCATCTGAAGACACCAAAAAACTTACAAATAAAGGGCTCTATACAACGATAGAGAGAACAAGAAGTGAGTGTCATTTAGAAGATGGCGAATATTTTTGGTTCGATATTGAGGGCTGCACTGTAGTAGAAGATGGAGAAGTTTTAGGAGTTGTCGAAGAGGTTGAGAGAATCTCGGTTACTAATTATTTAAGTGTAAAAACTGATGAAAAATTAGTGGAAAAAGGTTTTGCAAAAACTTTTTTGATACCATTTAACAAGCCTTTTGCGATAAGCACTGATATTGATAAGAAAGTAATAACCGTTAGTGGCGGCATAGATATTCTAGAAGCTTCATAATGAAATTTACTTTTGTAACACTCTTTGAAAATATAGTCGAGGGTTATTTTAACGACTCTATTTTAAAAAGAGCTATTGAAAAAAAGATTTTAAATATTGAGTTTATAAATCCTAGAGATTATAGCAGCTCCAAACATGCCAAAGTTGATGATACCTCTGTAGGCGGAGGCGCCGGAATGGTTATGAATCCTCAGCCGCTCTTTGATGCTTTGGATGAACTAAGAGCCAAAGACGAGAATGTTCATCTTGTTTTTTTAACTCCTGTTGCGAAACCTTTTAGGCAAAACGATGCTAAAAGATTGGCAAAAAAGACCCATATAGCTTTTGTGAGTGGAAGATATGAGGGAATTGACGAGCGAGTTATAGAAAAATATGCTGATGAGGTTTTTAGTATTGGAGATTACATATTAACCGGAGGAGAGCTTGCCTCTTTGGTGTTATGTGATGCGGTTTCAAGAAATGTAGAAGGTGTTCTTGGCAACAGTGACTCTTTGAGCATAGAGAGCTTTGAGAGTGAACTGCTAGAGGCGCCCTCTTTTTCTAAACCGCAAAATTATGAAAACTATTGTGTTCCATCAGAATACTTAAAGGGAAATCACAGTAAAATTCGCTCACTAAAATTAGCTCTGTCTGAGTCTAAGACTAAATTCTTCAGACCAGAGCAGCTTTTAAAGCACAGAAGTAAGCAAAGATAGTCTTGAATTGCACTAGTGCAATGGGCTTTCTGCCGAAGAAAACTTAGCGTTAGCGTAGATAAAGGGACGAGTTCCTTTATCGTAATATAGCATATGAAGGGTTCTCTTCATTTTATGAAATAAAATTAAGGAAAGAGTTTATGAGAAATAAGTACATAGAAAACTTTGAAAAAGCACAAGTGCACGAGAAAATTATTCCAGACTTTCGTGCGGGTGATACTGTTCGTTTGGCAGTAACAATTAAAGAAGGTGACAAAACTCGTGTACAAAATTACGAGGGTGTTTGTATTGCAAAAAGAGGTCAGGGTACTGGCAAAACTATTACAGTTCGCAAAATCGGTGCTAACAGCATAGGTATTGAGAGAATATTTCCACTATATAGTGACTCTATTAGCGAGATAACAGTGATTCGTCGCGGTCGTGTTCGTCGTGCTAAACTGTTCTACTTACGTGATCTTGCGGGTAAAAAAGCTCGTATTAAAGAACTTAGAAGAAAATAATCTTCTAAGCTCCACCATTATAACTACTACCTTCACCAAAGTACGCCCTCTTTTATAAAATATAAACTTACTATATAGTACAATCCTCACATATTATTTTAACATGTGGAAACAGTATGACTTATCTGAACGATTTAAAAAGTGTAGTTGAGATAAATTCATACACAAAAAATAAGCCAGGTGTAGACAGAGTCGGGGAGCTTTTTGATAAATGGTTTAAAGAGTTGGGATTTCATGTTGAAGTACATGAGAGAGAGCTTATAGGCTCTCACCGCCACTACACCTCCAAATATAGTAAAAATACAAAAAGATTGCTACTTTTAGGTCATCTAGATACAGTTTTTCCTCCCGAGAAATTTGAGATTTACCATGAAGATACCGAGTGGGTTTACGGTCCAGGCGTATGCGATATGAAGGGTGGAAATATTGTCGCACTTCAGGCACTTCGTGAGATCAAAAACCAAAATATTGAGATACAAAATATAGACATTCTTCTGGTAAGCGATGAAGAGACTGGAAGCGATGACTCAAAGTTTTTGACATCAAAAATAGCAAAAAATTATGATTACTGCTTTGTTTATGAAGCAGCAGGAGTAGAGCTAGAGGTAGTGACGGGCAGAAAAGGAGTCGGTACTTTTTTTATAGACATTGAGGGCAAGGCCGCTCATGCAGGAAATTGCTACAGCGATGGACATGATGCTAATCTGGAAGCGTCCTATAAGCTTCAAGAGTTGGTAAAGCTTACTGATTTATCAAAAGGCACTACTGTAAATGTCGGCAAGATAGAAGGCGGTATAGGGGCAAATACTATATCTCCTCATGCGCAATTGACATTTGAGATTAGATATAAAGTTACGCAGGAGAGAGATAGAGTCTTGTCTGCAATAGAGGCTATTGTGCAACACTCTTATGTGAATGGAACGACTTCAAAACTAAGAGGCGCCATTCAAAGAGATGTTATGCAGACATCAGAGAGATCTCTTGAGTTGGTTGAGAGAATACAAAAGATTACAAACACAGCTTTAAAATATGAAGAGCGCGGAGGAGTAAGCGACGCCAATACCATGAGCTCATGCGGGGTTGTAACACTTGATGGTTTTGGTCCCTACGGAGATGGAGATCATACTCTTAAAGAGAGAGCAAACAAAGAGAGTTTCAAGAGCAGAATCGAGTTGAGCAGAGCACTTTTTGCTTATTTTATAGAAAAATCAGATTTTTAAGGGGAGTGTCAAATGTCAAGTAGAAAAATCGGTATGTGGCTTTATACAAACAGCGGTGGCGATAAAATTGCCAAAAAAATCATAAAAAAATTAAAAGATAGAGATATAGAGACACTTGATAATATTAATTTACGACATGCAATAGCAAGGAATAGTAATATTATCTACCAAGGGGAAAAATTAAATCATTTAGACCTCTTTTTTTCATATAACGCAGGAGAGCAGACGCAGTACCAGATGTATCTTTATCAAGCGCTCAATCGTCTTATTCCTATGATAAATTCTTATGAATCTTTTGCATTGACTGAGGATAAATTTCATACATCTTTGGTATTGAGAAATAATGGAATTAAAACGGCTGACTATAAGTTATGTCACAGAGATGATGGGCATGAGCTAAAAAAAATAATCAAAAAATGGGATAAGATGGTCTATAAGCCAACGGACGGCTGGGGCGGAGTAGGTCTTACAAAAATTGAAAATGAAGAGACTCTTAATATGTTAATGCCGTTTTTAAATCAAATGGATTTAAGATATTTTTATGTAGAAAAATTTATAGATTATGACAATACAGACTTTAGAATAGATATAGTGGACGGCAAATTCATAGGCTGTTATGGAAGAAAGGCAAGTGCGACCGACTGGCGAACAAATGTTACAAGCGGCGGAAGTGTATTTATGAGAGAAGCAAACGATGAAATTGTAGATATTGCCATCAAAGCGGCAAATACATGTGGTGTAGATATAGCCGGGGTGGATATTATATATGATAGAAAAAAAGAGGAGTATGTAGTTCTTGAAGTAAACGGCATACCAGCTTTTGCCACTCCTGAGCAAGAGAAAATGGGGCTTGCTTTTAATGATAGAAAGATTGACATGATAGTTGATTTAATAGATAGAAAAACAAAAAAGGATAAGTAGATGCAAGAAAAAAAGAAGCTTCCAAAGGTAGGATTTTTATATTTAGATTATGTGCTTAGATTTTTTGACTATAGCAATTTTAAAGGGTGGCCAGATAAGATAGAAACTGTTACATATCACTGGAAAAATGATAAAGAGAGATTTATAAAGGAAGTAAAACAAAAAGGTATCGATGTTTTAGTCGGTAATATTCCTGCAACAGCATACGAGACCTTTAAAGAGATTGCAAAGGCGTTGCCTCATGTAAGGTTTATCCCATCAATTGAGACACAGTTTTGCAATAAATCTAAAGAGAATGTAACACTTTTTTGTAATAAATATGACGTTGCTGCTCCAAAAACAATTATAACTTATGATGAAAAAGAGGCAGATGAGCACTTTAAGAGTTGTCACTATCCACAGATTGTAAAAAGAAGTTACGGAGCTTCCAACTACGGTGGATATTTTGTTCATAAAGTTGATAACTATAAAGAAGCAAAATCACTTTTAGCAGAAAAAAAGTATAAGCCAATCTATTCACAAGACGCTATACCTTTAAAAGATAGCGGAGATATCCGTGTTATGCTCATAGGTCATAAGCCAATCTGTGCATTTTGGCGCTATTCGGGCAAAGGAGAGTGGATAACAAACACTTCTCAGGGCGGAACTATGAGTTATGAAAATGTTCCTATGAACGTACTTGAACTGGCGGTCAAAGCAAGTAAAGCTGCAAAAGCGGAGTATTGGGCTTGCGATATAGCAATAGACGAAAATACAGATGAACCATATATTTTAGAGTGCGCGACGGCATTTGCCGCTTTTCCGTATGTAAGAGATTGGATAGGTCAATATATCATGTGGGATTTGAGCGGTGGCAAGTTTAGACTTCCTCATGTTCCGCTCTTTTCATGGGAAGAGCTTGGCAAAATGGATCCTTCTGTTTTAAGAACTCTGAGACACCTATATTTCGCAAAGTATGAGCCATCTGCGGACGGTGCTTACTGGTTAGCAGATAAAGGCAGTTTTGATATGGAGCAAACAGACGAGTCAAATCCATCTGATGTTCCCGCGTCAATAGAGCCTCCTCTAAGTGAGGACAAACTCCCAGATATGGTCAAAGGAGAGAGTGAAGCTGCATCATCTAAGATCAGTGAAACTAAACTTTATAAAGTAGAAGATGTATCTTTGACTGAGTTGATGACGCTTCAGGGGATGGAAGAGGATGTTGCCGTTAGCATCAAAGAGTTGGTTGATGAGAAAGAGATAACATCTTTTGAAAAACTATCAGAATATTTTACGGACTCAAAAGAGAAGATTCAGCAGTGGGCTAAATCTTTCATAAAGTAGTTTAGGGTGAAAAGTTGAGACAACAGTATAGTTCGTATGGCGAGTGTGTAGAATTTTTTAAAAATGCACAAAAGAGCAATCCAAATCTTTTTAAAGTTGAATCCATCGGTAAAACTTGGGAAGATAGGGATATTATAGCGGTAAGTATTACAAAAAACGTAGATAGGCATTTAGAAAAACCTGCACTTTTTTATACGGGAACAATTCATGCCAGAGAGTGGATAGGCATAGAGCTCTCACTTAGTTTTGCCAAATATATAATGGACCATATCGATTATGATCCTCAGCTAAATAGTATTTTAGACAGAACGACTCTCTACATGGTTCCATGTGCAAATCCCGACGGATTTGAATACTCCAGAAACCATTTCTCCTTTTGGAGAAAAAACAGAAGAAAAAATGCAGATGGAAGTTTTGGCGTCGACTTAAATAGAAATTTTAGCGTAGGATTTATTGCGAATAAAAATACTACATCAAACATATACTCTGGACCAAGCGCTTTTAGCGAGCCTGAAACTATGGCTTTGAGAGATTTTTTTCTAGCGCATAAAAATATTACGATAGCTCTGGATTATCACTCACAAGGCAATGTCTTCTTCCCCGCTCATAACTTTATGCATGAGGATGCACTTGATGCGATAGACTTAAATCTTCTTGCAGGAAATATGGCAGAGGAGATAAGAAAAGAGTCCGATCGCGAGTACGGTGTTCACATGGGCAAACCTCCCGTTCATCTTATCTCCGGAAGCGGTAGGGAATTTTACTATTCACATGGTGTTTTATCCTTGGTTGCTGAAGTTGGGACCAGAAATATAAGTGATTATATGGAGCATATGAGCGAGCATATTGATGAAAATTTACCTGCCATCATATATGCACTCTCAGAGGTAAATAACTATAAAAAAGAGCAATCTCTGCCAAGAGTTGAAAATTTTATAGCTACTGATGTGGGCTCAAAGGAGGTGGAGCTTACATGGGATTATATTGATAACGATGTGATATATTTTGAAATTTATCGCTCAAAAAATAAAAAGGGTTTTGCCCAAAGTTCAAATAGAATTGGTATGACAAAATTAAAAACATACACTGATAAAAATCTACCTTCATCTACAAATTACTACTATTATATTAGAGCAGTGTGTAAAGCAAGGCAGATAAAATCTCCTTTTGGACAAGTGCTCGGTGTTAGAACAAAACCGGCGGAGAGCATGTTCTCCAAAATTTTATATCCTTTAGCAGAAAAGATAGGTTATGTCGGCGAGAAGACGAAAAAAAATCCTGAGCATTTTGGGAATAACTCTCTTTTTGTCGGGGTTAGCGAGAGTAAAGGAGAGTGCTTTGGTGTTTGCGGCTTCTCTTTAAGTACAGTTCCCCAAAATGCAATTATAACCGGTGCATCAATCTCTTTTTACCCAATGAACAGAGTGTCGGTTCAAGTAGAGAATTTTGGAGAGTGGCGTGTCGGGCAGATTGATGAAAGAAGTATAGAAAATATTAGCAGTTTCCAAGAGATAAAAAATGCAAAAGTGCTTAGTTATATCGATAGACCCACGGGTTCGGCACAGCTCTCTCAGGGAATCTGGAGAAGGTATAAATTTGCAAAGCAGGAGTTGGATGTTTTGCAAGATTCCCTAAAGAGAGGAGAGGCACTCTTTCGCATGGAGGGTCCATCATCTCTTCCTCTTGATCGTGCTTCACAGCTTATGCAGTGGGATATCGGATACGGAAAGTTTAGCGGCGGGCTTACATACAGACCAAAACTGGATATTTCATATACATTAAACGAAGAAAAAATAGAACTTCGGTCTATGCATGAATATACAGTATCAAAAAGTGGTGTAACGCAGAACAAATTAGTTGCAGGTTTTGATAAGGATGCTCAGGAAGAGTATGCATGTTTTGAGTTTGATCTTTCTCAACTACCTCATATGGAAAACAGCATAATATCAACCTCTTACATAGAGCTTTATGTTGATGATATAAATTCAGACAGTAATTTGCGTTTTCATACAGAGATGGTTTTAGATTGTGAGGAGAGAAATTATGAAAAAATAAGAGAAAGAAAAATAATTGAGAGAATCGGTTATGATTTTAGTATCTCCGATATTAAAAAAACACCGACTCAAAGATTTGTTTTTGACACACACTCTATAAATGAGATGGTAGAGAACTCTATAAAAAACAGAGAAAGTTCAAAAGCGGTCTTTATTATATCTGCGTCTGCGCAAAAGCTGCTTTCTAAATCCCAATATATAAGTTGCATGGATTCAATAAGAGAAAAAAGACCTTCTCTTATTGTCAATTATATAAAAAAGAGAAGAAATCCACCGCCAATGGTCTCCAATCTTAGAAAGTCAATAGAAAACGATATGATAAAGATTGAGTGGGATTTACCCAAAGATGACGGTTACAGGGGTGCTATTGTTGTAAAGAACCCATTTAGAGTGCCTTGTTCACCGTACGATGGGCAGAAACTTTATGGCGGAGTAGATAGTTATACATATGATAATTTTGGCGATAAAGATGTACATAAATATTATGCGGTTTTTTCATATGATGATGTTCCAAATTTTTCAAAACCTGCATATATAGAAATAAATAGCGATAAATAAGTGGAAATTTTATGTCATATGGTGATGTATAAAAAATCTTCTTAAATCTTTTTACGATTTAAGAATCCGCTAAGCTACCACTCCCTATAATTCCCCTCCACAAACAAAGAGACCTAAAGTTTAGGATTAAAAATCT
>NZ_JAVVFL010000274.1:0-1542 GCF_032250635.1 Sulfurimonas sp. | reverse complement strand
GGCACTCAAAACTAGACTTAAATATAGAAAACAACAAGATAGAGATACCTTACAACCCTACCATAAGAGTAGCTGCACCCCTGCTTAAAGATGGTGAGTTTATGGGAGTTGTCATTGTAAACATCTTAACGCAAGAGCTTTTCAATGCAATAGGCACATCAGCAAGCTTTACACACTATATTATAGACAAAGAGAAAAACTATATTTTTCACCCTAATGAAGAGTACTCTTTTAACAAGTACAAAAATATCAAAAGAGGCATCCATGAAGATTTTCCAAATGGACTAGATGCCAAAGATGGAATATACGTATATCCTATAGACAATATCTTAAAAAACGAAGATAAAGCGCTCTTTATCTTAAAGACAAGCGACACTTATGAAGAGAGTCTAAAAGATGAGATACTCCAGAGCGGTGTTATCGTTTTGATCTTGACTGTAATACTTAGTTTCATTACCTCTTTTTATGTATCAAAAACACCTGCCAAACTCCAAACCTCTCTTTTAAATGCGCATAAAAAATTAAAAGAGTACACTTCTATAATCGACAGATACATTATAACTGCTACGACCAATACCGACAGTACCATCATAGATGTAAGCCATGCGTTTATAAACTCCAGCGGTTATTCAAAAAGAGAGCTGGTCGGACAAAAGATGAGTGTTATAAAAGATCCGAACAGGAACAAAGAGCTCATAAAAGATCTGTGGGAGACGATACTCTCTAAAAAAACTTGGATCGGAGAGATAAAAAACAGAAAAAAAGATAAAACAGAGTACTGGCTTGAACAACATATTGTTCCACAAATAGATGAACACGACAATATAAAATCTTTTGTCTCGATCGGTATAGATATAACGGCTAAAAAAGAGCTTGAAAAACTTGCCACCATAGATAAACTGACAGGCATATATAACAGAAGAAGATTTGAAGAGTTTTTACAGATAGAAATGGAGGTCGCAAAAAGACACTCTCAGCCGTTGTCTCTGATTTTAGTTGACATTGACCATTTTAAATCGGTCAACGATACTTACGGGCACCAGGTCGGTGATATGGTGCTAAGCCAAACCACAAAAGTAATTTCTCAAAATTTACGCAAATCCGATATATTCGGAAGATGGGGCGGCGAAGAGTTTGTAGTCATCTGCCCTCAGACAAACAAAAACAAAGCTTTTATTCTTGCTGAAAAACTCAGGGCTTCCATCGAAGAACATGAGTTTGAAAAGGTTGGACATAAAACGATCTGCTTAGGAATTGCCGAGCTTGAGCATGACGACAATGAAAAAACATTAGTCGAAAAAGCCGATAAAGCGCTCTATGAAGCAAAAAACGGCGGAAGAAACAGAGCCGTTGTTTTTGCCTAAAAACTAATTTATTTTAAACAACTGGAGTATATATGGAAAATATTATTACAAGCATTGATTTCGAGGCTCTTTTAAAACTCTCTACAACTATAGGTCTAAGCATAATCGCCGCAATAATTGCCTATTTGATATCCAAAAAATATCTTATAAAGATCATTCACAAGCTCATATTTAAAAC
>NZ_JAVVFL010000273.1:0-1544 GCF_032250635.1 Sulfurimonas sp. | reverse complement strand
GCAAAAGAGAATGGTCGCAATCAAGTTTGCACATTTTAGACAATTTTGCTACTTCTCTAAAACAATAATCTTTATATCAAATTTATCCGCAACCCTCTGAACTCTTTTGAGATACTTCTCGTCGCCATATCCGACAATAAGCCCGATAACCGGCTTTTTGCCTGTAACTTCGGCGTAGTAGAGCGACTGCCCTATTCCCTCTGCCCACTTCTTGGCAAAATCAACCTCTATGGCATATTCACCGGTTAAACAATCGACTCCTGTCCTATCAAACAAAACGTGCTCCATCTCGCCGCCAAACTCGGTGCACATTTTAGTCTGATAATATTTTTCATCCTTTTTGGTGCTCTCTGGCTCTTGATTTAGAGTCAGGTCATTTTCAAAAAATAGATAAAGAAGCAGTAAAAGAAGTGTAAAAACAAATGAGAGCTGCTTATTCATAGAAGCTATTTTGTATGTTTAGAGTAGATTTTTTCTAAGAGTTGTGTATGTTTCTTTGCCTCTTCAAGCCTTAGTCTGTTTATAACAAAAGCGTCAAGTGTTAAGATTAAAAAGAATGAGATAACTATAAAGGTTATAGTAGTAAAAAGAGCGAGTGAAAAGCCTAAAAAAGAGAAGAGTTGAAAGGTTATAAGAGCACCGAAGATGACAATCGCCCACGATGCTCCAAGCAAAAAGCTAATAATTCTGTCGAATTTCTCTTTTTGCATGGTGTCTAGCCGTTAGTGTTCGTCAACAGCTATCGCTCCGCCAAGGTAAACATACGTAAGCATCATGAAGATGAATGCCTGTAAGAATGCCATAAAAGTAAGAAGAGCAAATGGGATCAACGGAAGAACCCATGGAGCAAGCATAAGGATTACCATCAAGAACATATCGTCACCCTTAACGTTACCAAAAAGACGGAAGCTAAGAGATACCAAACGAGATATGTGAGAAACAATCTCGATTGGGAACATCAACCAGTATAACCACCAAACAGGTCCAAGAAAGTGCTTGAAGTATTTGATAACACCTTGACGGCGAATACCCTCATAGTTGTAGTAGATAAATACAGAAAGTGCAAGCGTAAAAGCAAACTCTAAAAATGCAGTCGGAGCTTCAAAGCCAGGTATAACACCTATTAGGTTTGCAATTCCTACAAACAGACCGATAGTTGCAACAAGAGGAAGATAACGGCGAGCATTCTCTTGACCCATTACATCTGTTCCCATTTTAAGAACGCCTGAAATGTACGCTTCCATTACGTTTTGAGTTCCAGTTGGAACCATTTTTAAGTTTGACATAGCCATTTTAACAAGCATCAAAGCAATGCCGGCTGAAAGCAGCATGTGCGTCATGTAGATAAAAGTCTTATCGTGAGAAATCAGACCGAAAAATGTGAACAATTCACCCATATGGTGTACTCCCTGTCTCATAAATATTTTGTGATTATAGTAAAAATTTAATTAAACTTTTATAATACGAGAAAAAATTTATCTCTTTTTTTTACTTTTATCTCTTTTTACATCTTTTGCGCTGTAATTTTTTCCCGCGATACTCTC
>NZ_JAVVFL010000086.1:0-8686 GCF_032250635.1 Sulfurimonas sp. | reverse complement strand
TTGGTTTTATAAATATAAGGAAAAAAAATGAATTCAATGAAAATATTGATTGTTGGTATGTTAGCGCTTGGTTTATTTATGTTTAGTGGCTGTAGCTCCAAACATAGTTTAGTTTTAAATGAAAACTATACACCAAAACAAGATGTAAAAATTGAAGTGGAATCTGTTGCAAATAAAACTTCTCAAACTTTTGAAATTGATATTCAAAAAATGCTTAAAGAATCTTTGAACAAAAAACTTAAAGCAGATGGTATTTTATGGGCTAATAATGAGAATTCAAAACTTCAATTAAAAATTGATATTATAGAATATTCTGAGGGAAATGCTTTTAAAAGATGGATTATGCCAGGTTGGGGTGCAACTATTTTAACGATAGAAGCGACATTAAAAGACAGTAGCCTAGTAGTTGGAAAAGCAAATGCAACTCGTAATATAGCGGCAGGCGGAGGGTTTACTATTGGTGCTTGGAAAACTGTTTTTGACGATATAGCGGCTGATGTTATAGCTGATTTAAAAGAAGCATATAAAAAGAAAAATATTGCATTAGCAAAAGCACGCTAAAGATTTAATTTTTCTCGTCCTCTTTGTGAGGCTGCGAAATAACTATATTTCCAGTCTCTTATGCCAAACTAAAACACCATATTCCTGAATTACTACCACAAATAAATAATAAACATATGTAAATTTTGAGTTTGACATAAGAAAATTACTTAAAAATATAGTTACAACAGCTGCTGCACTCTAATAAGCGTCGAGAGCAAAATAGCGCCTTTGTCTACATGTGAGCTTTTCATTTTTAGTTCGCTCTCCAGAAGAAGTTCGTGGAGTTTATAGTAGGTTTGGGGTTTTATTTTTATGGACATTGCGGCTTTTGCGTCGACCACAAATTTTGGAGCTGGATATCCCAGTATCTCTAGAGCATTTGGTGCGCCGTTGATGCGAATGTAGATGTGAAACATATAGAGCTGCGTCATATAGGAGGTTATGGCTGTTAGCAACCTTATCTCATCCTCTCCGTGCTCTAACATGCTCTCAAGGTCTGTTTTAAAATCTTTTTTATTTAAAATTTTGTTGATAAAACTCTCAATGTTTACCTCTGCTAACCCAAAAACAAGATTGTCAATGTCTTTGGTCGTTATGGCTCTGTCGTAAATTTTGAGTTTCTCTATCTCGTTACATGCAAGTGCTACGTCCCAGTTGTGAATAGACAAAAGATGAGTAAGTGAGCGGTTGTCAACATTGACATTTTTTTCACGGGCTACTTGTGAGAGTATAAAAGTTGCCTCACCCTGATTTGGATGGAAAAAGCGAACACACATAGTTTTTGTTTTTGCGGGAGCTTTTGCGTATGTTTTATGGTCATCCCCGTAGTAGGCGTAGACAAAAATATTTTCTTTGTTTTTCTCGCAATACTCAATAAGCGTTTCAAGCTCTTTTTTTGGAACCTTCTTCTCGCTTTTAATGATGAGGACATTCTGACCGCCAAAAAGAGAAGCCTGTGAGAGATGGGCTTTTGCCGAGGCAAAATTATACTCGTCATGGTAAAACTTTGCAACGGAAGCATCGGGCACGTTTGTAAGCATTTGAGTATATCTGTCGATTAAAAAAGAGCTCTCCCCATAAAGTATAAAACTGTTTGAAAGAGAGCCGTTTTGAATATGCTTATCTAGTTCGCTTTTGTACAAATCAGCTTTCTCTCTCTATGCGTTCTACGACGCTTGCATAGATTTTTGCTTTGGCAATGTCTGCTTTGTCGATTCTTACTTTTACATCTTCAAAGAGCTGTGCATCAAGTCCATGGTTTATTAAAAATCTAGCTCCCTGAATCTCATCATGAAGTTCGGCTTTTAGGTATGGGTCGGTGGATGTAATTCTTGCCTTAAAGGTACCGCCGATATTTTCATCTGCCCATCGGGTGAATTTTCTTGCCATAAACTCATTTTCAATCGTTGAAGCCTCTCTCTCTTTTTCGCTAACACTCATGCAGAGTGACTCTATGTTTCTAAGCACATAAGAGCTCTCCTCTTTATCGCCTCTGGCAATAGCTTTTAGGAGTCTGTGGACAATCAGATCAGAGTATCTTCTGATAGGTGAAGTGAAGTGCGTATACTCATCAAAACCGAGTCCGAAATGCCCTACATTAAACGGTGCATATCTAGCCTGCATCTGAGACTGGATGATAAGCGTATCGACTTCGCTTGAGAGACCCATCTCTTCGGCTTGATTTTGTATCTGTGTAATCGTATCTTTTATGGATGATTTAATATCTACATAGATGCCGATTCCCGCAAGTTCTTGGTAGAGATTTTGCAGTTTCGTTTGTGTTGGTGGCTCATGGATACGAAAAATCCCTTTTTTAAATCTCTTTGCAGCCTCTTTGTTTGCAAGTAGCATACAATCTTCAATCAAAGCATGCGAAGGAGTCTCCTGCGCATAGGTAGTATGAGTGATGTTTGAGTTTTCATCTATAAACATCTCAAGCTCATTTGAGCGAAAATTGTAACCTACTTCAAGTCTTTTCTCTTTGAGTCTGTCCGTTACGACTTTGAGCTTGGAGATGTACTCAAATATCTCTTTTTCAGAGTCGTTTTGTGGCTTAAGTTTGCCTTCTAAAAACTCATCAATCTCTTCATAGTTGAATCTTCTTTGCGAGTGAATAATTGCCTCGTAAACTTTTGAATTTTCAACCTCAAGCGAGTCAAGATCGAGCTTTATCTCAAAAACATAGGCAAGTCTGTCAACGTTGGGCTGTAAAGAACAGAGTGTCTCACTTAGCTGACGTGGGAGCATCGGGATTGAGCGGTGCGGAAGGTAGATGGAAAAACTTCTGTAAACCGCTTCGTTGTCAATGGCTCCAAATGGGGTTACATATTCGCTGACATCGGCAATGGCGACATAAAGCGTGGAGTTTTTATCATCCCAGTATATTGCATCGTCAAAATCTTTTGCAGTTACGGGGTCGATTGTACAAAACGGCAACTCTTTTAAATCTGTTCTTGAAGGGTATTTTGAGGCATTTACTTGCTCAAATGAGGAAGCAAGCTCTAGTACTTCTGGCTCAAACTCGTCATGTTTGTTGAATTGTGCAAGGACGATTTTTTCATCAACCAAAGGGTCTTTCATGTTGCCAAGACGCTCCATGATTGTAAAATTTTGGTTGTTGATCTTAAAGACATCGCCATGCTCGTAGGCATTTAGCTCATCTTGCGTCATCTCGACACCTGTCGGGTACTCTGTTCTTAGGTCAACAAGAGATTTTCTGCCATCTTTTGAGATAATGTAAGCGACGCTGTAGCTTTGCGCTCTTCCGAGAATCTCAACAACCTTTGCAGAGGGAGAACCTCTTTGACCAAGCAATCTTTGTGCGATAACAAGGTCGCCCTCTTTGGCGCTTGCCAAATCTCCTTCGCCTATAAACATGTCACCAGTGTATTCGCCGATAACATGCAGATATGCAGTCTCTTTTTGGACAAAGCCCAAAGTTCCTGCGCGATATTTGGAGTTAAATTTGTAAATATCATCTTTTTTTGTGATGTAGCCTTTAGCCAGATAGTCGTTTATCTGCGTTTGCTCATCAGAGGCAACATCTTGCTCGCTTAAGCCGTTTGTGAGTTTTATGAGAAGTGATTTAGTATCAGCCATTATAGATTTTGCAACGCTCTATCGAAGCTCTCCATGTCAAGAGAGTATTTAGTAATCAGCTCTTTTGCGGCAGCGATGCTCTCGTCTGTAACCATGCCGTTAAGCTCTACTACTGTGCGTACTACATGCAAAATTTGAGCGGCTTTTTTGATCTCATCTTTCGCTTTTTCGGGGTTTAAACAGTGGCGAATAGTATCGACAAGTCCCGACTCAAATCTCCAGTGTTCAAATATCTTGGCACTCACTTCTGGAGTGTCTACTCCGGCTACTTCTCTCTCTGCTTCTTCGAGTGTAGCAGATCTCTCAAGTGCCTCTTTAAACTTCTCTTCACTCTTGTCTGCCATAATCTGTTGAGCTATTAAAACTTTGCCGATTTCGACTAAAAATGCTGCAGGAGAGAGTATCCCCAGCAGTCTTGAATCTTTTTTAAGACACCATGAAGTCGTAATGGCATGCTGTTTTTTAGATAGCATTGAAAAAGTGTCGTTATCAATTCCATAAACCGAGAGGTCAAGGTCAAAACTCTTTTTAACAATACTAGCAAGTGCAAAACCTCTTATTGTCCCCATTCCAAAAAGTCCTACAGCTTGGTTAATAGCATTAATTTCGCGGCTAAATCCATAAAGTGGAGAGTTTGCCGCTTTTAAAATATCTGCCGTCAAGAGAGGGTCTTTTTCTAGTATTTTAACCATATCGCTAAATGTACTGTCAGGGTCTTGATAAACAGACTCAATTTGCATAACTGATTCGGGCAGCGGAGGTAGTTGCTTGATTTTTTTAAGTATCTCTTCAGTCATTTAATTCTCTCTTTTAGCAAATATTATTTAAGTAGATGATACATATATGTTCATAAAAAAGTACTGAATATTTACAAATAGTTGATATTATTTTCTTACATTTTTTAAAAAAGAGAGAACAATATGCAAAAAGAAGCTATGCTTACTCAGCTCGGATACGTACCTAACAACGCCTTGGTTCAGCAACTTCAAAGGATTGAAGAGAACACCACAGGTTATGAAAAAATACAAAAACACATTATGGATCTACACGACCATCTAAAAGTAGACGGTTCCTACATTGCAATGTCAAACTCAAACGATTTTTTTAAAATAAAAGTTGAAGCTCCTAGCGCTGAAATTGCTCAAGAGGCACATGAAAAAATCCAACATTTCAGCGAAAAATATAAAGTTGTAATCAATAAACTAGATAATAAAAACACCTACTACATCTTAGGATTTAACCATTAGCAAAGAGCCAATGAGCATAGAGGGGTATGACCTTTTAATCGAAGAGTTTAGGTTTTTGCTTGAAGTGGAAAAACCAAAAGTCGCAGAGGAAAAACTTGTTGCGGCGGCCTTGGGAGACAGAAGCGAAAATGCTGATTATCAGGCGGCAAAAGAGAAACTTAGATTTATAGACAAGAGACTTTTTTATCTAAACTCAATGATACAAAAATCTCAAATCATAGACCCTTCAAAACTTTCACATGAGAGAGTAAGTTTTGGCAGCAGCGTAAAGATTTTAAATCTTGAGACGGAGGAAGAGGAGAGCTATACTCTCTGCGGAGTTTTGGAGTCAGAGCCGGAAAATGGACTCATCTCCGTTCACTCACCCTTAGCTCGCGCCATGATGGGAAAAGCGGTAGAAGATGAGTTCAAAGTCCAACTCCCGCTTATGAAGAAGGAGTATGAAATAATAGAAATAAGTTACAAAAACATCTTCTCTTTAAAGAAAAATATCCGTACAAAATCAGACTTTTCGTTCCATTAAAACACTTTTTACTTCATGTTAGATATAATCCCTTTTTAAAAACCAAATTTTTAGGATTTCCCCGTGAGCCAACAACTAGAAAATATTGAAGAAGTACTTGCTTCACATAAGCTCTCAAGTGAAGATTACACGCATATAAAGCAAATTTTAGGGCGTGAGCCGAACTTAGTAGAGATAGGCATTTTTTCTGCCATGTGGAGTGAACACTGCAGTTATAAATCATCAAAAGTTCATTTAAGCGGCTTTCCGACTAAAGCGCCATGGGTTATTCAAGGTCCGGGCGAGAATGCCGGAGTAATCGACATCGGCGGCGGATATGCGGCTGTATTTAAGATGGAGTCACACAACCATCCGAGTTTTATAGAGCCTTATCAGGGTGCTGCAACAGGTGTAGGCGGGATTATGCGTGACGTCTTTACAATGGGCGCTCGCCCTGTTGCAAATCTAAATGCGCTAAGATTTGGAAATGTTTTAAATGATGATGATATAGCTAAACACCAAAGATATTTGGTTCGCGGCGTAGTTGAGGGAATCGGCGGTTACGGTAACTGCATGGGAGTTCCGACTATCGGCGGAGAAACAAGCTTTGACGAGTGCTATAACGGCAATATTTTGGTCAATGCTTTTACTTTGGGTATTGCAAAAAGCGATGAGATTTTTTACGGCAGAGCTGATGGCATAGGCAACCCTGTAATCTATGTAGGCGCAAAAACTGGTCGTGACGGATTAGGCGGAGCAGTGATGAGTTCCGACAGTTTCACAGAAGAGTCAAAATCTCTTCGTCCGACTGTTCAAGTGGGTGATCCATTTACTGAAAAACTTCTGCTTGAGGCGTGTTTAGAGCTTTTTAAAACCGACCATGTTATCGGTATCCAAGATATGGGAGCGGCAGGACTTACATCTTCATCTTTTGAGATGGCGGGACGCAGCGGCAGCGGTATGATAATGCACCTTGATCGCGTGCCTGCCCGTGAAGAGGGGATGACTCCTTATGACTTTATGCTCTCTGAGTCTCAAGAGCGTATGCTTCTTTGTGCGAAAAAAGGAAGTGAAGCCGAGATTATTAAAATCTTTGAGAAGTGGGATTTGGATGCGGCGGTAATCGGCGAGGTAACTGCAACTGGAAATATGGAACTTTTCTGGCATGGAGATAAGGTTGCAGAGGTTCCTGTCAATCCAGTAAGCGAAGAAGCGCCTGTTCTTAATCGTCCTATGGTGCGCCCCGCATATTTGGATAAAATCGGCGATGTGACAATTGATGATTTTGCTCGTGTTGCAAACCAAGAGGCATTTGAGAAACTTACAAAATCTATGGAAGTGGTTGATAAATCGTGGATTTATACGCAGTATGACTCAATGGTACAGACAAACACTATTAAAAAAGGCGGCATGCTTGACGCTTCGGTTATCCGTGTAAAAGAGAACGGCAAAGCTCTTGCAATGTCGGCTGACTGTAATGTGCGTTACTGCTATATAGACCCAAAAGGCGGAGCAGCTGCAGCGGTTATCGAGTCTGGGCGCAATGTTGCCATGAGTGGTGCGAGACCTTTGGCGATTACTGATTGTCTAAACTACGGTAACCCTGAAAATCCGGAAGTAATGTGGCAGTTTGGACAAGGGTGTCTAGGTATAAAAGAGGCTTGCGCGGCACTTACGACTCCCGTAATCGGTGGAAATGTTTCGCTTTACAATGAGACAAACGGCGTCTCTGTTTTTCCAACACCCTCTATCGCAACCGTAGGCGTAAATGATGATGCAAACAGAGTATTGATGTCAAGCTTTCAAGGCGAGGGGAATACTCTTTACTTAGTGGGAGACAATAAGAGCGAGTTTGGCGGCTCACTCTACATGAAAGAGATCTGTGGAGCTGTAGCGGGAAAACTTCCTGTGATTGACTACGAAGATGAGCTGGCTCTTTGGGAATTGGTTATCGAGGCAAACAAAAAAGGCATTTTAGAGTGCGCAAAAGATGCAAGCAGCGGCGGTGTAGCTATTGCTCTTGCAAAAATGGCGGCTGTAAGTGGACTAGGATGCAGCGCTAAGATGCTTGTAAGAGACGAGAGAGACATTTTTGCAGAGAGCATGAGCCGCGCTATTATAGAGGTTAAGCAGGAAAACAGCGCCTCTTTTGAGACGATGGTTGGAACGCTAATGTGTCAAAAAATCGGAACGGTAGGCGGAGACAAAATCAAAATCAACAATGTTGAGATGAGTTTGCAAGAGCTTCAAGACAACTACTTTAACACGTTTAAAAGAGTAATCGAGAGAGATTTATAATAAACTCCTGTTCCGTACTTTTTTCTTCGCAAAAAAGTACCAAAAAACTCTTGCAACGGCTTCGAGCCTGACATTCGTCAGGTTCCCAAAAAACATCAAATAAATTACTAAAAATTCAAAACTCACTTCGTTCAAACAGTTGAATTTTCTTAACGAAATTTCTTTGCTATTTTTTGGCTCTGCAGATGTTGCAACTGACGTAACGGTTGTGTCGGCAGTGTAGTGGGTCACTTTGGATTTTAGTCTTTTTGACCGAGTGGAGTCGTTAAGAAAATGTAACTGTTTGAGGCTTTAGCCGAGTTTTGTATTTTTAGACGGAGCGACCGAAAAAAGGCGTAAAGAAATCCAACTTGTGACACGATTTTTGGTTACTTTTGTAAAAAAGTGACATATAAAACATCATTTTTATAGTTATTTTTCTATAATTTTACTATCATTTATTGATATAACGTCTTCGTTTAGTCTAACAATTTTTCCATTAATTGAAATTATACTATTCTTATTTAATGAGTAAACATCATTTTTATCAGTGAAATCAGCAACTAAAATACTTTTATTGTCATTTCCTGAATCAATAATTATTGTTGCTCCATTGGTATACAGTGATGAAGGTTCTATATTTTGTATCTTTCCACTTACAGTAATATATTTACCTATATACTTTTTAACAGCAAGTTCTTGAGCTTCTAACTCATTTCCTACTTTCTTTATATTTTGATACCATTGAAAAATATCATTAGCAGATTGTTCTATAATATATGATTTGTTTTTATCAATATAATCTTTTGATTTATTGATAATTGTCTTTGTTTCTTTTACAATTGATGGTTCACTTTTAACAATACTTTTACTTTCTATATCTGAACCAGAGATACTGTAAATTACTCCTATAATTGTAGCTATAGTTCCTAATGCTGTCCAAATTAGTGTCCAATTCATATCATACCTTCGTATAATATATTTATCAACCAAATAGTTAAAATATGGTTGTGTGTTC
>NZ_JAVVFL010000085.1:0-8705 GCF_032250635.1 Sulfurimonas sp. | reverse complement strand
GTTTGAGAGAGACAGAGAGTCGCAAAAAATCAAAAAAACGCAAAATCTGCAAGACAAATCGCAGAGAGACTATTTTCAAGAGGTCTTAAAAATGGGGCAAAATGAGGTTTTTATCTCAAATATCGACCTCAATGTAGAACATGAAAAGGTGGAAGTTCCGCATAAATCTGTAATTAGACTTGCTACACCTATCTACCGCAATGAAAAATTTATGGGGATCTTAATCATCAATGTTTTTATGGACGCATTTTTACAAAACCTTATAAGCTCGACACTTTATGATATCTCTTTAGTAAACGAAGAGGGCTACTTTATCAAACACCATAAAAAAGAGCTTGCGTGGACAAAAGCTGACATAAAAGATGAGGCAAGAGAGAAAAAACATCTTTTGCAGCCGCTTTTTGTAGGGGCGCACAAAATAGATATGCTACTAGTTGAAAATGAAGCAACGCTGCAAAAAACAAAAAACTATAACAATAAAATGATAGGCGTTATCCTTCTCTTTGCCGTCATTATGGCGCTTCTCTTTACTGCCATCTTTACAAAAGCGCTTAAAAACATATTTGATCTTGTAGCACTTCAAGCTCAAAGACTAGAACTGCTCCTGAGCAACCAAAGTAAACTCGCAGAACTCGGGGAAATGGTAGCAAATATCGCCCATCAATGGAGGCAACCGCTCACAAGGGTCTCTCTTATACTTCAAAATCTGGGAGCATTTAAAGCAAAAGAAAAAATGAGCGATAAGCTGTTTAACGACTCCATGCAAAGCGCACTTTCTCAAATAGAGTTTATGTCAAACACCGTCGATAACTTTAAAGATTTTTATAAAAATGATACAAATAAAGTCGAGTTTTTTATAGAAGATGCACTGCAAAGTGTTTTAAATATCATCGGTGAACCCATGAGACACTCAAACATCAAACTATCCATCAACTCCTCGCAAAAAACTACTCTCTTTGCAAATAAAAATGAGTTTTCTCAAGTCCTGCTCAACCTCATCGTCAACGCCAAAGACGCTATAGAAGAGAGAGCTGTGCAAGATGGTAAAATCGATATCAATATAAGAGAAGAAAACAGCACTATAATTATCGAAGTTTGCGATAATGCTCTGGGTATAGAAGATGAACTAAAAGAGAAGATATTTGACCCCTACTTTAGTACAAAAAGAGATAAGGGAACAGGAATCGGGCTCTATCTGGCAAAGACAATTATAGAGGATAAAATGGGAGGAAAACTAAGTGTAGATAACTCCCAAGAGGGAGCTGTTTTTACAATTAAGCTCTAAGAAATTTTTTATTTATCTTTTGAAATTGCGTCAAGCACGCCATTGATAAACTTCGGAGACTGCTCTGTACCGAATGCTTTTGTGATCTCAACCGCTTCGTTTATAACCACCGCAGAGTCAAGTTCGCCAAAAAGTATCTCATAAGTTGCAAGTCTGAGTGTTGCTCTCTCGATGGCTCCGAGTCTCTCAAAATCCCAATCTTTTAGATGCTTGACTATTGCCACATCAACCGGCTCTATGTTTTTCATAACACCCTCATAAAGAGTGAGTGCAAAATCTTTTTGCTTGTTGCGAATCTTCTTCTCTTCTAAAATCTCATCCGTATGCTCTGCAATGTTTCCGTTGCCTAAATCAAATGCGTACAATAAACTTACAACTGCCATTCTAGCTTGATGTCTAGTAGCCATTATAGGTTCTCATAAAGGTCTAACATCTCGATAACAACCGTCATCGCTTCAAAACCTTTGTTACCTGCTTTTGTGCCTGCTCTCTCGATTGCCTGCTCGATTGTGTCAGTTGTCAAAAGCCCGAAAGATACAGGTTTTTGATACTTTAGGCTCATTGTCGCTATCCCTTTTGTAGCCTCAGCCGAGACATAATCAAAGTGAGGAGTTGCCCCGCGGATAACAGCGCCAAGTGCACAGATTGCGTCATATTTTTTGCTAGCCAGAAGCTGGTCAACTATCATCGGAAGCTCAAATGCTCCCGGAACCAAAACGTGTGTCAAATCAGCATCGTCTCCGCCATGGCGTGCAAATGCATCTTTAGCACCCTCAACAAGTCTATCAACAATAAAGTGATTCCATCTTGTACTTACTATCGCAATTTTCTTGCCGTTTACTACTTTTAATTTGCCTTCGATTAAATTCATTCTATATCTCCCGTATTTTTTTAATTTTGTTTATCAGAGCTTCTAGCTCATCTAGTTTTATCATATTTGGTCCGTCACTAAGTGCTATGCTTGGGTCAAAGTGAGTCTCAAAAAAGAAACCGTCCACGCCGACTGCTGCTGCTGCACTTGCCAAATAAGGCACCATTGTTCTGTCTCCGCCTGTTTTTCCGCCAAGTGCACCCGGAGCTTGAACAGAGTGTGTTGCATCAAAAATAGTCGGTGCGAACTCTCTCATAATAACAAGCGAGCGCATATCTACGACAATGTTTCCGTAGCCAAAAGAGCTTCCTCTCTCACACAGATAAACTCCGTGTCTTTTTGAAGCCTCATAGCTAACCTCATCACAGCCGCGTGTTTTAAGCACCTTTGCCACAGAGTAACGCATATCAGGCGGGTTTATAAACTGCCCTTTTTTGATATTTACCTCTTTTGTAGTTTTTGCACATGCAACAAGCAGGTCGGTTTGGCGGCATAAAAATGCGGGAATTTGAAGCATATCGACAACTTCGGCAACAGCAGGAACTTGATGCGACTCATGCACATCCGTAACTACTTTGTAGCCAAAATCATTTTTAACTTTCTCTAAAATTCTAAGTCCCTCATATATGCCAAGCCCGCGAAAACTGTCGAGTGATGTGCGGTTTGCTTTATCAAAAGAGGATTTAAAATAAAAATCAATAGAGTTGTCATTTTGATAAACCTCTAAAGCCTTAGCGATTTTAAAAATATTCTCTTCGCTCTCTATGACGCAAGGTCCGGCGAGTAATTTCATCTGTTTGCCTTTTAAAAAATAAGAGGTGATTATAGCATATTCTATAAAGGTACAAAAATTAATTTAAAAAATTTAGGGACTATTTGTTAAATATCTTAATATCTTTTTTATATTCTTAAAGTTATGATGAAACACAAAATATTATAAAGCGGAGGTGTATTATGTCAAAGAAAACTATGACTACAACGGCCGGTAACCCTATAGCTGACAACCAAAACTCACTAAGTGCGGGAGCTAGAGGTCCGCTTTTAATGCAGGATTATCAACTGCTTGAAAAATTAGCTCATCAAAATAGAGAAAGAGTCCCAGAGAGAGTCGTTCATGCAAAAGGAAGTGCGGCTTTTGGAACGCTTAACATTACAAATGATATATCAAAATATACCAAAGCAAAGGTGCTTCAAAAAGGGGCTAAAACAAAACTTCTTCTTAGGTTTTCAATTGTTGCCGGAGAGAGGGGAGCCGCCGATGCAGAGAGAGATGTAAGAGGTTTTGCACTTAAATTTTATACAACAGAGGGAAATTGGGATTTAGCAGGAAACAATACTCCCGTATTTTTTGTCCGTGACCCTCAAAAGTTTCCCGACTTTATCCACACACAAAAAAGAGACCCAAGATCAAACCTAAGAAGTAACACGGCTGCATGGGATTTTTGGAGCCTCTCACCTGAGAGCCTTCATCAAGTTACTATTTTAATGTCAGATAGAGGATTACCAAAAGGGTATCGACATATAAACGGTTACGGTTCTCATACATACAGCCTTATAAATGAGAATAATAAGCGATCTTGGGTTAAATTTCACTTTAAAACAAAACAGGGAATACAAAACTATACCAACCGTGAAGCAGAAGCGGTTGTTGCAAAAGATAGAGAGAGTTCTCAAAGAGATTTGTATGAGTCTATAGAGAGAGGCGAGTACCCAAAATGGAATTTCCAGATTCAGATAATGAGTGATGAAGAGGCTAAAAATTGTCCGTTTAATCCCTTTGATTTGACAAAAGTTTGGCCACACGCCGATTATCCTCTCATAGAAGTAGGAGAGATAGAGCTAAATAAAAACCCGGAGAACTACTTTATGCAGGTAGAACAATCCGCTTTTAGCCCATCAAATGTAGTGCCGGGAATCAGCTGGTCGCCTGACAAGATGCTTCAAGCCAGAATCTTTTCTTATGCCGATGCCCACAGATACAGAATAGGAACGCACTATGAGATGCTGCCCGTAAACAGACCTGTTGTAGAGGTAAATACTTACCATATGGACGGTTCTATGAACTTTAGCGAACCTAGTGCATCAAAAGCGTACTATGAGCCTAACAGTTTTGAGGGAGCAGTGGAAAATAGAGACTTTTTAGAGCCGCCCTTTCCTGTTGATGGTGATGGCGATAGATATAACCACCGTGAGGGCAATGATGATTTTTCACAGCCTAGAGCACTTTTTACTCTTATGAATGCTTCTCAAAAAGAACAGCTATTTAGCAATATTGCAGATGCAATGGACGGTGTGCCACAAAATATAAGAGATAGACAAATCGCACTTTTTGAAAAAGTTCATCCTGAGTATGCAGCAGGCGTAAAAAAAGCTACTTCTGTCTAGCTACAATTATTCCGGCCGCTATTATCAGAGCTATTCCGCACGCAGTTACGACACTTGGAAGTGCATCGCCGAGCATTAGCCCGACTAAAATCGCAAATACTATGTTTGTGTAACTCACCGCACCGACAATGCCAGCTTTTGTCTCGCCGTACGCTTTTGTCATGTAGTATTGCGACATTGTTCCAAGCGCTCCAAGCCCAATGACGTAGAACCAAACAACTCCGCTGGGCATAACGAATTTACCCATCATAAAATCAAGCTCGGCTATGTAAAAATAGTTTGAGAGCAAAAACAGCAGTATGGGTCCTACGGTTCCAACAAGCGTAAAGGAGAGGACTATCATCCTTGTATCGTAGTAGTTTCTAAGCTCTCTTACCGACGTGTAAGCAAGAGCAGCTCCCACTCCGCTAAAAATACCAAGCAAGTCATATTTGCTAAAGCCGATTCCGCTTGGCTGTGCTATAAGAACTATACCGCCAAAACCTATAAATACTGCAATCCAAGAGCTTAGAGAGAGCTTTTCTTTTAAAAGAAGCCATGCGAATATTGCGGTAAAAATGGGTGCAGTTTTTGAGTATGTAACAGCATCTCCGAGCGGAATATGGGCAATATTGTAAAAATATGCCAAAAGTGCGCAAAATCCCATAAGTCCTCTAAAAAATAGCAAAAGAGGTCTTCCTCCTTTATGTGTCATGGGAGTTTTGTAGAGTGCATAGCCTATAAAGATAACGCCGAATATATTTCTAAAAAACACAACCTCAAGTGAGCTCATATGTTCTGATGCCAGCTTTGCAAATGCACCCATAATCGCAAACAGAAATGATGCGAAGAGCATATATTTGACACCGTTATCTAATTCTTTTATATATTTCATGGACGAAAGTATACCAATCTTTTTTAATTCAAATAGGTTATAATATTCTATATATGCAAAGGAATTGTATGTCATTACGAGTTATTGCTCTTTTATCGTGCCTGTTGCTGAACATTTATGCTTCTGAGGAAGATGCTACGCAAGAGTGCACATTTGAACAATATGTAGATGAAAAGCATAAAAAATTTTCAAGATATGTTGTTAAAGTTTTTGATAACGTTGATAAGAGTATCAGCCGCTGGGTTCAGGAGTCAGACGATGATAATGAAACAGATGAAGACGAGACTCTTACTCATATCGATAAATTTTTTAAAGATGAGAAGTTTATTGAAGAGACCCAGAAAAGTTTTTTGCGCCTGCGTTTTGGCTCCGAGTTTCAGTCAAAAGCTGATGAAAAATTCAGGTATAAAATAAGAGCGCAAATACCTCTTAACAGAACCAAAAAGAGCTTTCAGCTTTTTATTGAAGATGCTGAGAAAACATACTTTGACCCTGATAGCCCCACAAAAGCTGAAGAGACGAGCGCTGCAGTCGGTATCAACTTCTTTGCTCCGGTCTACAAGGACATTAAATCAAAATACTCCATAGGTATCAGCAGCTTAACACCCTATGCAAAAGCAAGATACTCTAAAGATTTCAAACTGGACAATTGGGTTATTCAGCCAACTCAGCAATTTAAATACTCCCTTGAATCAGGCTGGAACGAGGAGACAAATCTCTATTTTAACAGAGTATTTGTAGATGAACGCTCCCTTTTTAGAACAACACTCTATCGTAAAACGCAATCGCATGTTGACGGATTTGATTATGCCGTTACCTTCTCATACTTTCTAACGCTCTCTAGTAAAAAAGGATTTAGCATCTCTCAGCAATTTTGGGGCAACTCCAAATATAAGTGCGAAGTCGCACCCCAAGAGTATAACGGCATAAGCAACTACTACACCTTTTTCTCATGGCGTCAAAATGTTTTTAAACAATGGATTTCGATAGAACTTGGTCCGGGCATAAGCTTTCACAGGCAGTATGAGTACGAACCAAACTATGTGTTTCAATTTAATGTAGATTTTTATTTTGGAAATATTTAAATAAACTTTACACTATAATTTTACATTATAATAAAATGTAAAATTTGATATAATATGCTAAATATGGGGGGAGTTGTTATGAGATATATTTTAATACTTTGTTTACTTATAAGCTCTGTTTTTTCAAAAGATATTTCAACGCGCTATGATGTGCATGTGAGTCTTTTGGGTAATGTGGGCTATGCAGATGTAACGCTAAGAGAGTCTGGAGACACTTATGAGATAAAGCTTGTGGCAAACACTGCCGGTGTTGCAGCTGCACTTTTAAGTGATAGAGTTGAGACTTTTACGAGCAGAGGCAGAGTTGTTGATGGCAGATATGTTCCGGATATCTTTATAGCAACTAAAACAACAGCAAAAAGATCAAGAGTTCAAACCTACTACTTTGATCATGAGAAAAAAGAGATAAAATTAATAGAAGAGAAAACTAAACTGGTGAATAAGACAAGATTTGATCCGAAAAACTTTAAAATTACCTCCGAAGAGGTAAGCAAAACCTCCACGCAAGAGACTACTTTAGATGTTTATAAAGATTCAGACGTGCTAAGTTCATACCTCAACACAAAAACTACCTGCAACTCCGACCAAAAATTTTACAAACTTATAGCAGTGGGTGCTCATGATGAAGAAAACAATATAACCGTCTCTTGCTTAAAAGGGCTAGAGAGAGACTCTGCAATACTCAACTTTTCTGAGGGCATAGAAGATATATACAACCTAAACGTAGAGCCGTTTGATAAAGATGACGAAATAGTTGATGTGCTTGTGGCGTTTGATCATGACGGACTTTTAAAAGAGGCTCTTTTGGGTGAAGTATTTTGGGTAGGAAAAATTACTGCAAAAAGAGTCTACCATAAAATCAGCAGTAACTAACTGCCAATAAACTCAAAGGAAAATCATGGGAAATATAATACTACTGGCTATTTTAGCCGCATTTTTTTACTGGATATTTAAGAGCTACTCAAGATATACAGTCTACTCGCAAGAGGCATTTAAGAATTTCTCTGTCTCCAAAGAGTCTCTGCAGGCAAGCGAACTTGGTCTTTTTGTAGCGCTTGTTGCGAAAGTTGCAAAGGCTGATGGAAGAGTTGATGCGCTTGAGGCCGAGCTAATCGGAATCATGTTTGA
Source organism: Sulfurimonas sp. (assembly GCF_032250635.1). GTDB lineage: Bacteria > Campylobacterota > Campylobacteria > Campylobacterales > Sulfurimonadaceae > Sulfurimonas. The sequence goes on along the minus strand of NZ_JAVVFL010000085.1, from coordinate 1,077 downwards.
TGACATCTCGGCTCTTTTTCCAGAGCCACAAAAAACAAAAGATATACTCAAAGAGGTCTTTAACGAGCATAAAAACGGCTCTGCTGACCCAAGAGAGCTTGCGCATATTTTGGCAAAAGCGATTAAAAGAGATAGGGCGAAGCAGCATCAGTTTATGGGATTTTTAATCCAGCTTGCATTTATCGATGGAGAGGTGAGCAAGAGCGAAGAGGAGATTTTAGCCTCTATTGCCGAAGCGTTAGAGTTTGACCCAAATGTGTATCATGCAATGTTTGAGCAGTTTGAGAAGATGATACATAACATAAAACCAAAAGCAAATATAGGTGACGCATATAAGCTCTTAGGCGTAAACGAAAATGACGACATTAGCGTAATCAAAAAAGCATATAGAAAATTGATACGCGAGTATCATCCCGACATAATAAAATCTCAAGGCAAAGATGATGCCTACATGCAAGAAGCAACCGCAAAAACGCAGGAGATAAACCAAGCCTATGAGATGATAAAAGAGCATAAGAAGCACTAATATATGATGAGAATTTTTCTTTTGCTCTTGGCGTTCTCTATCTTTAATTTGTGCAGTGCGCAAAATCTTGGCGCTCTTTTATTTAGCGGCAACTGCATTACATGCCATCATCCGACAAAAACAATCTCCGCTCCCTCTGCAGCCGAGGTTAAAAAAAGATATAAAGAGGCGTTTGAAGACAAAGAGGAGTTTGTATCCTACATGGCAACATGGGTAAAAAAACCTACACCTGAGGGCTCTTTAATGCATGATGCCATCAAAAAATATGGAGTTATGCCAGAGCTTGGTTTTGATGAAGAGACACTAAGAGTCATTAGTAAATATATTTATGAAAATGACTTTACAAAACACGAAACCGGCTACTAATTAAAATCTCTCTCCCAAAAAAAATCAATCCAATCATCTGCCTCATTTATCCAAAAATGAGGCTCATAAACAGATGTTTTTTTATAAAAAAGAGTACATGAGATAAACTCAATCTCTTCATATTTTTTTTCCAAATAATCCATAACAGCCGCTAGCGTATCCCCGCTATCTGCTATGTCATCAAC
>NZ_JAVVFL010000084.1:0-8804 GCF_032250635.1 Sulfurimonas sp. | reverse complement strand
GTAAACAACTTCATTTTCTATTTCTAAGAGGCGATTGTACTTAGCTGTTCTCTCTGAGCGAGCAGTAGAACCTGTTTTTATCTCGCCACAGTTTAGTGCAACAGCAAAGTCTGCAATGAAAGCATCTTCACTCTCGCCTGAACGGTGACTCATAACACACTTGTAGCCGTTTCTTTGAGCAAGGCGGACAGTAAGCATAGTTTCGCTTACCGAGCCAATTTGATTTGGCTTAATCAAGATAGAGTTTGCGATCCCTTTTTGGATTCCTTCGTTGAGTATGTTAGCATTTGTAACAAAAAGATCATCGCCTACAAGCTGTACTTTGTCGCCCAACTTTTCGGTTAGTATCTTCCATCCGTCCCAGTCATCTTCGCTTAAGCCATCCTCTATAGAGACGATTGGATATTTTGAGCATAAATCAACATAGTAATCAACAAGCTCTGCAGAAGTTACTGTTCTGTTTTCGCTATCTAGTCTATAGCCGCCATCTGCAACAAGTTCGCTTGCCGCAACATCAAGAGCGATTGCCATCTGTTCTCCCGCTTTGTACCCAGACTTTTCTATCGCTTCCATAATGATCTGGATAGGCTCTTCGTTTGAGCTTAAATCGGGCGCAAAACCACCTTCGTCTCCAAGAGCCGTATTGTGTTTTTTTGCTTTTAAAATAGCTTTTAAGTTATGGTAAACCTCTGCTGAGGCTTGAAGTGAAGTTGCAAAATCATCAAATCCGACCGGCATAATCATATACTCTTGAAAATCTACCGAGTTGTCGGCATGTGAACCGCCGTTAATAATGTTTAACATCGGCGTAGGGATAACCATAGCATTAGCTCCGCCAAGATAGCGGTAAAGAGGGATACCCAAACTCTTTGCTGCGGCACGTGCAACTGCCATAGAGACACCCAGAACTGCATTTGCACCTAGATTTCCGTAGTTCTCAGTTCCATCAAGCTCTTTCATTGTGGCATCGATTACGGCCTGATTAAACGGAGAAAGCCCGATAATAGCATCAGAAATTTGACTGTTTACATTTTCTACCGCTTTTAGTACGCCTTTGCCCATATATCTGCTGCCGCCATCACGAAGTTCCAGCGCTTCGCGCTTGCCAGTACTCGCGCCAGATGGCACGATTGCACTCTCTTTTGTTCCATCACTAAGCTCTACTGTAGCTTTTACCGTCGGGTTTCCACGTGAATCCATCACTTCTATTGCACTAACATTATCTATAAACATTATTTATCTACCTTCTTTTATAAAAAATTTTAATTTTATATCGCTTAATGGGCGGATTATAAATCTGCATCCTCTATCTCTAGAGTATCCATTGTCATAAGTGAGTTTATGCCCATGGCCGCTTTTATCTTCTCTTCAATTTCGCGAGCCATTTCTGGGTCTTCTTTAAACTTAGCCTTGACATTTTCACGCCCTTGACCGAGCTTTGCCTCTCCATAAGAGAACCAAGCGCCACTCTTGTCTATGATATCAAGCTTAACGCCATAATCTACAAGTTCGCCCTCTTTTGAGATACCTTCACCGAACATTATATCAAACTCAGCTTGACGAAATGGAGGTGCTACCTTGTTTTTTATAACCTTTGCTTTTACACGGTTGCCTATTTGGCTCTCGCCCTGCTTTAGAGATGCAATACGCCTAACATCTATACGAACCGAAGCGTAAAACTTAAGCGCATTTCCTCCGGTAGTAGTCTCCGGCGAGCCGTATCCCATCATACCAATTTTCATACGAATCTGATTGATAAAAATAACCGTACAGTTCATTTTATGCAAAATACCCGTTAACTTACGAAGAGCTTTTGACATAAGACGTGCTTGAACACCGACATTTTGGTCAGACATTTCACCCTCTATTTCAGACTTTGGCGTAAGCGCCGCAACCGAGTCGATAACTATCAGGTCTATTGCGCCGCTGCGAGCGATAGTCTCAACTATGTCTAAAGCCTGTTCACCGTAATCCGGTTGAGAAACAAGCAGATTGTCAACATCAACACCAAGATTTTTAGCATACCCGACATCAAGGGCATGTTCTGCATCAATAAATGCACAAATACCGCCGGCTTTTTGGCACTCTGCCGTTATTTGAAGTGCCAAAGTTGTCTTTCCTGAACTCTCAGGTCCATATATCTCGACAACTCTGCCCTGCGGTACTCCGCCAATGCCGAGTGCAAGGTCAAGTCCAATAGAACCGGTACTAATCGACTCAATCGGCATTATCTCTTTATCGCCGAGTCTCATAAGCGCGCCCTTGCCGAATGCCTTATCAATCTGTTTCATAGCTAAGTCTAATGATTTTTGTTTATTCGCGTCCATATTTGACTCTCTTATATTAAATTTAGACTTATTGTACGACAACTTTTGATTTTTATTTTAAAATATTGCAAATTGTCATATTTTTATACAGAAATTCTATATAAAATTAGTGGGATTTTATCCTTATTTGGTTAAAATTTAGTTTATATTTTTAAGTAGATAGGCGACTAATTTGAAAAAAACAGTTATTGCACACTCTCCGGACGCTGATGACGTATTTATGTATTATGCTATTAAGTTTGGCTGGGTAGATATGGATGGCGTAAAATTTGACAATATAGCCGAAGATATTCAAACTCTAAACGAAAAAGCACTTGAGGGAGTTTATGAGATAGTCGCAATAAGCTTTGCCCTCTACCCTCATATAAGAGATGATTATGCTCTGTTGAGCACTGCCGTTAGTTTTGGAGAGGGTTATGGACCTAAACTCATCAAAAAAAAAGGTGCCAAACTCAAGCGCAATTTCAAAGTTGCTCTTAGCGGCAAACATACAACCAACGCTATGCTTTTTCGCATTGCCTACCCTGACGCCAGAGTGACATATATGAACTTTTTAGAGATTGAGCAGGCTGTTCTTGATGGAAAAGTTGACGCGGGCGTGCTTATTCATGAGAGCATTTTGACCTACAATGATGCGCTTGAAGTTGAGAGAGAGATATGGGACATTTGGCAAGAACTCGCAGGAGATGAGCTTCCTCTTCCTCTGGGAGGCATGGCGATTAGCCGCTCTATACCTCTAAACAGAGCCATAGAGTACGAGCGCACCCTAACAAGAGCAGTGCAAGTTGCGCGCGATCACAAATATAAACTCTCACAAATGCTTCTTGAGAGGGATCTTGTACGCATAGATGCGCCTACTTTAGATAAATATCTTGAACTTTACGCAAATGACAACTCCATAACGCTAAGCGAAATACAGTATAAAGCTATAAACAAGCTTTTTGAGATTGGCTACAAAAACGGTTTTTATGATTCTCCTCTAAAAGTTGAAGACTTTATGATACCGACTGAGTATCAAGAGATAAGAAATTCATAATGGAAGCAAAACTTGTCGCTCTTGGAATTGAAACATTTAAGATAGCGCTCCTTCTCGCGCTTCCGGGTCTTTTAACGGGTATGTTCATAGGTTTGGCGGTAAGTATATTTCAAGCTACTACACAGATCAACGAGATGACTCTTAGCTTTATTCCTAAAATTATCGGCGTAGTTATTGTTGTAATATTAACGATGCCTTGGATGCTAAACTCGATGACCGACTTCTCTCTTAACATATTTAACATGATTCCAGACTTTGTAGAGTAATGAAGAGCCAAACAGTAAACTTATCCAAATTTTCTTCAATTAAAATCGGCGGAAATTTAGATGTTTTTCTGCTTGAAGATTGCAACCAAAACTATGAAGATTTTTACATTATCGGCTCATGTAACAATGTTTTGATGGGCACAAAATCTCCTCCTCTTTTAAAACTGAGCAAGAAGTATGACTATATAAAGATAGAGAACAGCACTCTTAAAATCGGCGCTGCTACGCCTTCGGGGAAAATAGCCTCTTTTTGCAAAAAACATAATATTGCAAATTTTGAGTTTCTCTCCCATCTACCGGGGACTTTAGGCGGTTTAGTCTATATGAACGCGGGGCTTAAAGAGTATGAGATATTTAATCATCTGCTCTCTATAACCACATGTGGCGGTGTTTTTCAAAAAAGAGAGATTGCGTATGGATACAGATTTACAAACATTAAAACTCCTATTTTAGAAGCCGTGTTTACGCTTGAATATGGTTATGACAAAGAGAAGCTCTTAATGTTTAAAAGTATGCGGGATAATCAGCCCTCAGCGCCGAGTGCGGGGAGCTGTTTTAAAAATCCACAGAATGATTATGCCGGCAGACTCATAGAAGCAGTCGGACTTAAAGGTTACAGAGTGGGCGGAGTGGAGTTTAGCTCAAAACACGCGAACTTTTTGGTAAATGTGCAAAACGGAACTTTTGATGATGCAATATTTTTGATACAAGAGGCTCAGAAACGAGTATATGCTGAGTTTAAAATCTGGCTTGAGTGTGAAATTGCGGTTTTAGATATGAGATATATGGGTGAGAATTCACCGCTTCATAACCCCTACAAAGAGTAGGAATTAGATCGGTAGAACTCTTATCTTCTTAGATAGTTTCTCTTTAAGCGTTGACTCAATTGCGTAGAGAGTTCCTGTCGCAGAACTTGCACATCCGTTACATGCACCTAAATATCTGATATATACGTCGATATACTCATCACCGGGCTTTACGTCGATTACTTCCATGTCGCCGCCGTCCATGATTAAAAACTGACGAACACTCTCATCTATTTCAGCATCAATTGCTTTAATCTGCTGCACCAAAGTCATCGACTCAAAACTTCCTTTTGAGCCTGCATCCGCAGCTGCCTTCATCTTCTCTTCATCCATCTCACGACGTGTATCTCTTAAAATATCCACTAGATAGTACTCCCTTTTTTCATGTCCGCCAGGTTTTATACAGCTTTTACAAAAACCACCTGCTTTTGTGTAATCCGTAATCTGCTCAATAGTTGTCAAGTCGTTTAGTCTAATAACCTCTTGAAGAGTTCTTAAACTAACGCGAGCACACTCACAAACGATTATCTCCTCTTCAAAAGTCTCTGAATCAACACCGAGATAAAGTCCTGCAGCTTTTTTAATAACATCGTAAGCCATAACTGAACAGTGCATCTTTTGAGGCGGAACAGCAGGAGTCTCTGGATTGTCTCTTAGAGCAAATTCAACATCGATATTTGTTATCTTTACAGCCTCTTGAACAGTTTTGCCGATACAAAGTTCAGTCATGATGTCTGAACTCGCAATAGCAGTTCCGCATCCAAAACTTTTAAACTTAGAGTTTACGATAACATCTGTTTTTGGGTCAACTTCCCAGTAAAGACGCACAGCATCCCCACAGCTCTCAGCTCCAAAATCAGCAACAATAAGTCTGTTGCCGTGTGATGCAGCCTCCTCTTCTGTAATCTCGCCCTGATGATTTGGGTTATTCATCAAAGTGGTTACTTTATTTGAGTAAGCATCCCATAAAGAAGCCCCCAATAAGTCATTTTTTGCCATAATACTTCCTTTAATTTATTTCATAAATTCAAGGGAACCTTTTTCCCTGATTTGTCCGCAAAAGGAACTCGTCCCTTTTGCTTCGCTAGCCGCTGTGGCACTAAAGCTTGACACGTTCGTGTCAGAAATTTATACTTTCATTTAACAAAGAATCGCTATTCATTGAAAAGCAATCAATGGTGGTGTAACTCACACTCTTTTGATTCGCCGCCAGGAGTCGGTCCTACTTTTGCGAATGAGCTTGAAATTGCACGAAGTCTGAAAACTGCTTTTTTAAAGTGCTCAATCGTGTAGTCAACCTCTGCATCTGTAGTAAAACGGCTAAGGCTTAAACGAATGCCGGTATGAGCAAGTTCGCTATCTGCGCCGATTGCAAGCATAACTGTATTTGCCTGCAGATCTTCACTTGCACAAGCCGAACCTGTAGAAGCTCCGATTTGACCGTTGTTTAGATCCCAAAGCATACCTTCACCCTCAACACCTCTAATGGATATGAGTATAGTATTTGGTGTTCTGTTGTCTCTATCACCTACAACAAAAGTATCACTTAACTCCAAAAGAGCATCTTCCAAGCGGTCTCTTTTTGCTCTTATTGAAGTTATCTTTTCATCTATATTTGTAGTTGCAAGCTCAATTGCCTTACCCATCGCCACGATATATGGAACATTGAGTGTTCCTGAGCGTCTTCCACCCATATGCTCGCCGCCATGTAGAAGCGGAGAGAGCGGCTGTGAATCTTTAATATATAGCGCGCCTACCCCTTTAGGGCCGTGAAATTTATGTGCGCTCATAGATAAAAAGTCAACATGTACATCTTGAAGGTCAACAGGAATTTTTCCAACTGCTTGAACTCCGTCTGTATGGAAAAGAACACCCTTCTCTTTACATATTTCGCCAATCTCTTTAATAGGAAAAATCATGCCCGTCTCGTTTGACGCCCACATGACAGAGACCAAAGCCGTCTTGTCAGTTATAAAACTCCTGACAACATGAGCTTCTACAACACCTTGATTATTTACGGGTAGATAAGTAACTTTTACGCCCTCCTCTTCAAGCGCTCTACATGCCGCCAAAACTGATGGATGTTCAACCTCTGTTGTAATAATATGGTTTTTGTCACCGTTTACTATATGGTCCAAATAAACAGATTTTAAAACCCAGTTATTTGATTCGGTTGCGCATGACGTAAAAATAATATCATCATTGTCACTTGCATTAAGCGCCGTATAAACTTGATCCATCGCTTTTTTAAGTGCAGGATGCGAAGCAGTACCAAATTTATGAAGTGAGTTTGGATTACCGTAAATCTCACTAAAAAATGGCCCCATAGCCTCAACGACTAATGGATCAACCATTGTTGTGGCATTATTATCTAAATAAACTAGCATATTTAACCTTGTTTTATCGAGTTGTTTTTAATTAAGACATTTTTTGTCTTCTTTTACTTCTGTTATAGTATTAGTTTTGTTATTTGAATAAGCTTAAATGAAACTGTGCTTATATAATATTTAAGCTATAATTATACATTGAAACAAAATAGGAAAACCAATGTGTAATTTTAACAAACATAATGAAGAAACCAAAGCAATCATACACCTTTTGATGCAAAAGTGTGTAGAGAGTGTCGGAGGAGTCAATTTTCTTTTAGGACTCATCGAAGCCATAAAAGAGAAAAAACCAAACGCTTTAATCAGCAGCAGTTGCAAAGTTGACTCAAAAGAGCTCAATATAAAATGGAATAAAATAGTTTTTAAAGATAAATTTGATGTTTTAGAAGATGCTATTCGCTCACATAGAAGCTCAGAAAATCCAGATTTTAATCTTCTTCAAAGCGATAGTCAAAAAAAGAAAAAAAAGATTTTAAACATGGTCAAAACTTTAGCGCCGATAGAGTTTAGCGTAAGGGTTAAAAACTCTGAAGATTTTGAGGGGTTTAGCTTTAAAATATTTGAAACTATTGAGGAGGATTGCGTAAAAATCAACCCTATTTTTGTAGCATTATTTTTCTGTTCAACCGAATATATGAAAAAGGTTCTAAGATACGAGATTTCTGATTTGGATGTTAGGAAAGATCTATAATCTTATACTCTGATGGCTCCATGCCATCAACACTAAACTCTCCAAAACGCACTCTGTGAAGTGCTACTACCCTATTTCCTACTGCACCAAACATTCTCTTTACCTGATGATATCTTCCCTCGCAAATCTTCAACCTTACCAAAGTTGGCTCTATTATCTCCATTTTGGCACTAAGAAGCGGTTTTTTCTCTCCCCTTAGCATAAGAGACCCGCTTGTAAAAATCTCTGCCTCATCCCCTCTCAAAGGTTCTGCAAGAGTAGCTTCATACACTTTAACCACATCGCTTTTTGGACTGGTTAATTTATGATTCAACTCCCCGTCATCCGTTAATAAAACCGCACCCGTAGTGTCTGCGTCCAATCTTCCGATGGTAGAAATCTTTGGATTTCTTCTTTGCCAGCGCTGTGGAAGCAGAGAGTAGATAAGCACTCCAGCGTCATCATGAGAGCAGATTACTCCGCTTGGCTTGTTCATCAAAATAACCAATCTCTCATCATCAAGTCTCTCACCCTCAACCGTAATGTCGCTGTGGTAAGCTTTTTGTCTTACATCAAAAACCCTGACGCCCTCTATACATACTAGGTTTTTGCTCAAAAACTTTTTTGCTTCACTTCTTGTGCAGTACCCTAGACTTGAGAGGTGAGCGTCAACTCTTTTATAGCTGTTTTGCATATTTATCACTTTTTTTGCAATCCTACCATTTTGTGGGTTAAATTATATACAAAACAAAAGTAGGTATAATCGCAAAAATAGAATCTGATACAAAAGTATCAAGCTTTAGTGCCTTAGCGGCTAGCGTAGATGGCAGAATTACTTCTGACGTCGTTATAAATAAATGGAGGCTTCCTTCATTTTATGTAATAAAATTAAGGAATTATACGTCATGGGACAAACTATAACCGAAAAAATATTCTCTGAGCATGTCGGCAGAGCTGTTCATGCAGGTGAAATCATCCGCTCTAACATAGACATGGTTATCGGAAACGATATTACTACTCCTATATCTATCAGCGCTTTTAACCTCAGCGGCGCTGAAAAACTTGCAAATCCGGATGGATTTTCTATAGTTCTTGATCACTTTATACCGGCAAAAGATATCGCAAGTGCGAACCAAGCGCGAATAAGCCGTGACTTTGCAAAGAAGCACAACCTAAAGAACTTTTTTGATGAAAAAGATATGGGAATCGAGCATGCGCTTCTGCCTGAAAAAGGTCTTGTCTCTCCGGGTGATGTTATCATCGGAGCAGACAGCCATACATGTACACACGGCGCGCTTGGAGCATTCTCTAC
>NZ_JAVVFL010000083.1:0-8966 GCF_032250635.1 Sulfurimonas sp. | reverse complement strand
ATAGAGAAGAGGACAAAAACGACAAAAGATGTATGCTCGTCTGTCTAAGTGAGCGCGGTGAAGAGCTTGTGCAAAAAGCGCTCAGTGAAATCTCAAAAGAGTGCAACAAATATTTTGAAATTCTTGATCCAAAAGAGAGAGAGCTCTTCGGCTCTCTTTTAAAGAAGATTCTTGTAAATATAAACAAGATCTGACACTCTCTACGACTAGCTCTTTATTTCATCTCTAGTATTTTATTGTTGCTTTGAGTCTGAAATCTTCTCATCTTTTCTTCAATCAGATTATTATTTTCCGTCAAAAAATGAACAAGCTCTCTAGCATTAGGATTCTCTTGCTCAACAAACAGCACCTCTTTTTGTAGTGGCGCGAGTAACAAGGCTATAAAATCTTTTGCCAATTTAATAATATAATCATCAAAGTGTTTTAGGTTGGCACCCTTCTCAATCATTGCATCAATTTGTTTAGCTTGAATATCACTCTGTTCTATCAAGTTTTTACCATTATCTTCAATTTCATAGCTCTCAGGCAACCACTTGCTGTTTGTTTTAAAAGTGCGAACCTCTTTCATAAGCCAAGTGATATCACGATTTAAGATACCTAATGTCTCACTTTTCAATCCGCTTACTTCAATGCTGCCATCTTGTGTTTCTAAAAATTTAAGCTTTAGCAAATCTACTCCCAGTTTTGCAGTGTAGTTGCATTGCAGTAATCCAATATACTCTTTGGTTTCATCTCTAGAGATTATTGAGGACTCTTTAGAGAGAGTAACTTTTTTAAAATCTCTAAATGTCATGTCAGCTTTTGCAACACCCAAGTCCATTATTCTACTGATTGAGTTGACATCCAGTTTCATATTTTTTAGATGATTAATCTCATCTTGAAGATTGTCTCTCTCATTCTCAATCTCTATGGATTTTGCAACAGCATTCTCTAGTTCTACTCTGGCTCTAATCTCTTTTTCTTTCTCCTCTCGTTCATCGTTAAGCTTCTGAGATATAACTTTCGTCATGCTGGATGCGACAATAGTGGTTCCCATAAAAGTGCCTATTGCTGCAACAATCACAGCTAAAAGTTTTGTTGGGATTAGCACAATTGAAGCACCGACAGAGCCGATGATAACACTCATACCAACAGTTAGCATTATCATAGTAGATGTTTTGGAGACAAAACTACTCAATTTTTGTAGTAAAAAATTCACTCTCACTCCTCTTTCATATTTATAACTCTTTTTTTAACTTAAGTTCACCGCCATTTTGTTAATTATAGCAACTTTAGACATAAGTTAACTCCTATATGGAGTCGATGCATCCTACGTCTTTATAATATTTTGATACTTTTAAAATAATCTTGATAAGTTATTGATAATATCTAGACTATAATTTAGATAAATCAAAACAAAGATAACAACATGTCAGTAGCAGATATCGCAATGATAGTCATATTAGTAATCCTTACCATTATAGTTCTTATAAAACTTCCCAACGCTTAATGAAAAATTTTAGTTTTAACTATTTTAATTACGCCTACATCTTCAAAGCACTCGGGATGCTCTTTATAATAACCCTTATAAGCCATGTTTTTCGTGAGCATTTGGACATTATAAACATAGGACTCATACATATCATCCCTGTTGTCGTAGTAGCAATTCATGGCAATATGAAGGCAACCGTTTTTATCACTATCTTAAGCGTCATCTTTTTTAATTTTCTCTACATTCCCCCTCTCTACAGTTTTAGTGTTCATAATGAACTCTATATTTGGAGTTTTATTATTTTTGGAATCGTGGGCTGGATTATTACGGTTCAGGCCAAAAATTTACATACGCAGACAAAACAGAATGAGTTAAGAGAGAGTTTGCTGCATATAATTTCACATGACCTAAGAACACCACTTTCGACCATACACGGCACGACAAATCTTATCTTGTCAAATCAAAATTTAGACAAAAGCAGCATAAATAGTTTGCTTGAAGATATCAACTACGCATCTTTAAGAATGAAAAGATTGATTACAAACCTTCTCGACAGCGCTAGACTCTCAAGCGGAGAGATAAACCTCAAGCTTGACTGGTGCGATTTTGAAGATATTATCGGCGTTGCTTTGGAAGATTTTTCACAAAAACAAAATGATGAACTGCTGGATATAAAAATAGATGAAATCGCCCTGTACTGGGGTGACAACATGTTGCTGACTCAACTTATAGTAAACCTTTTAGACAACGCCTTTAAATACTCCATAAACAATACAAAAGTTGTTTTAAAAATAAAAAACTCCAACGATGCTCTAAAAATAGAGATATTTAACCAAAGCAGCCATATCGACAAAGCAAAACTAAAAAACATTTTTGACAAGTTTTATCGTCTTGAAGATACAGACGATATTTCGGGAAGCGGCATAGGATTGGCGATTTGCAAAAGCATCGTAAATCTTCACGGAGGAAGCATCAAAGCAAGCAGTGTAAATGATGGCATACTTATAGAGGTATCTTTACCCGTAGTAAAAAAGGCAAAATTAGTATGAAAAATTATCTTATCCAAATAGTAGAAGACGACCCGTCGGTAAAAAAATTGTTAGAGATTACCTTTAAAGAGTATGAATTTAATCATATCTCATGTGAAAATAAAAAAAATGCAATGATGATGTTTCTAAGCCACAGTCCCAATCTGCTTATAGTCGACCTCGGCTTGCCTGATGGTGATGGAAAAGAGTTTATAAAACAGGTAAGAGAGATATCAAAACTCCCCATTGTGGTTCTTAGTGCAAGACATGACGAAAAAGAGATAGTAGCAGCCCTTGATGCAGGAGCAGACGACTACATAACAAAGCCGTTTTCGGTAAATGAGCTTTTGGCGAGAATCAGAGCAAATCTTAGAAGAGATATAAGCCATGAAAATCTCTGCAGCAAAATTGTTTGCGGTGAACTTGAGATGGATATCGCCTCAAGAGATATATTTTACAAAAGTGAGCAGCTAAAATTGACGCCTATCGAATACGAACTTTTAAAATACTTTCTACTAAACACAAACAAAACACTTACGCACAAACAGATTTTAAAAGAGGTGTGGGGCGTAGGATATCAAAACGAAATGCAGTACCTTAGAACCTATGTCAACACGCTAAGAAAAAAGATAGAGCAAAACAGTACAAGACCAAACTACATAAAGACAGAATCGGGCATAGGCTACAGATTTTGCTGCAATAACTAAAAAACAGAGGGGAAAACAGATGGATATTATAATTGCGGGTGCGGGAAGAGTCGGTTTTAGGCTTGCAAAATCGCTAAGTGAGAACAACAATGTTATTATTATGGATAAAAATGAAGATGCTCTAGAGAAACTTCAAGAGAGTATAGATGTCTTGACGATACCAGGAGATGTTCAAGACCCAAAAAGTTATAAATCTTTAGAAAACAGAAGTATCGACATTTTCATTGCAGTTACCGACAATGACGAGATAAATCTTATATCATCTATAATAGCTTCGGAAAAAATAGATGTAAAAAGAAAGATTATAAGGCTAAAAAAGGAGTTTTTTGCAAGAAGCTCCATTGCAACTAAAATCGGGATAACCGATGCCGTCTTTCCATACAATTTAACGGCTAAAAGTTTGGTTTCGCTTCTTGATTATCCTATGGCAAACAATGTTAAAAGTTTTGCTCAAACCTCAAACAAACTTATCTCCATAAAAATAGAGAGCGATATTCAAGAACTCTCCGTTTTTAAGATAGATAATGACAAAGCAAAGGTCGTCGGGATTGACAGCGGCAAAAGACTCTATATACCAAACGGGGACGAAAGACTGAAAATAGGGGATATGATATACCTTTTCGGCGAAGATGATGCTATTGAGAAGATCTCTAAAAACCTAAATAAAACAATGCCTAAGAAGATTAAAAATGTTGTTATTTTTGGAGCAGATATTTTAGGCATAGAAATAGCAAAAGCCCTGATTGAAAAAAAAGCAGTAATAAAAATCATAGAAAAAGATATACAAAAATGCAAAACGGCATCTGAGATACTACAAAACAGAGCTACTATTATCAACAGCAAATATGGCGATTTTCGGCTTTACGACGACGAGGGGTTGAAAAACGCAGATATGATCATAGCCTCGACTTCAAACGATGAAGAAAACATTATTAAATGCATTGAAGCGAAGGAGCAGGGAGTACAAAAAGTAGTCGCCATAAACAACGACCTCGAACACTACAATCTTATGCACTCTCTGGGCATTATAGTAGTCAGAGGTCCTAAAATCAACGCTTTTTACTCTATTATGGAGACCATAGGCTCAAGTTCCGTTATCAATACAAAGCTTTTCTGCGGCGGCTCAGGCATCTGCTTTATTAAAGAGTTGAAAGACGGAAAAAGAGTAATCAGCCCGCTAAATATAACCGGAGCAATCACTTATATAGTGTCAAATGATCAATTACACATTTTTCATAAGAAACAGATCTTTGAGCATCCGGCAATAGTGGCAGTTTTTTGTCTTGAACAAAAAAGAGAAGAGGTAAGAAAGTGGATAAACAAACTCTAAAAAACATAGCAAAACTTCTAGGAAGCGTGGGAATCTATCTCTCTCTTTTCTTTTTATTTCCTATTGCCATAGGATGGTATTACGGTGAAGATATATCCCTCTTTTTGCTCTTTGATATTTTGTTTTTTTTACTAAACGGCACTATATTTTTATTGCTTAAAAACCATGACATTACACTCTCTTTAAGAGACGGGATACTTAGCGTTAATCTTATTTGGATTTTGGTAGGTTTTGCGGGCGCCGTTCCGCTATGGCTCTATAGCAATATAACATTTATGCAGGCTGTTTTTGAGTCCATAAGCGGTTTTACAACTACCGGAGCCACAATATACTCGGATATCGAGAGTCTGCCTAACATGATTTTAATCCTTAGAAGTCTCATGCACTGGATTGGAGGTATGGGGATTTTAGTCTTGGGCGTGGGTCTTTTGTCTTTAATCAACCCCAGCGGCTCACTGGCTCTTTTTAAAGCAGAAGCCAGCGGAATAAAGCTTGACAAATCAACACCGAAAATAAAAGATACCGCCATGATGCTTTGGGGAATCTATATAGTTTTAACTTTTTTCGATGCAGTACTTTTAAAACTAGGCGGCATGAGCGCTTTTGATGCTATAAACCATGCATTTAGCACCATATCAACAGGCGGTTTTTCAACAAAAAACAGCTCTTTTGGCGCATTTGAGAGTCCCTTTATCTTATGGACTACTACATTTTTTATGGTTATTTCCGGTATTACCTTTTTGGCTCACTTAAAAGCATTTAGAGGAAACATAAACGGTTATAAAAACGAAGAGACAAAATGGTATATCATTATATTTATTTTGCTCTCTTTGTTCATGGGTCTCTTTAGATATCAAAGCAGTGACGATACGCTTTTTATGGCTATGACTCATGCAAGCTTTAACATTGCCGCACTTATGACGACGACGGGTTTTGCTTCTCTTGATTATGAAGCATGGGGACAGATGGCGGTCTCAATTGCATTTTTAGCGATGCTCGCAAGCGGAAACGGAGGCTCTACAGCAGGCGGTGTGAAGATAATAAGATACGTCGTATCCATAAAAGTTCTTTTTGTGGAGCTTAAGAAGATAATTCATCCCAGTGCAATTATAAAAGTGTTTATAAATAACTCCCCCGTTTCAAACTCCCTTATATCAATGACCTTTGGGTTTATTTTGCTTTTTGTTATCACAAATGCAATAATCACGTTCTATCTCTATGCAAGCGGCTACGATATGATGACCTCTCTCTCAAGTGCACTTGCCTGCGTCGGAAATATAGGACCGGGTTTTTCTCAAGTCGGACCGGCTCAAAATTATGGATTTTACGACGGCTTGGATTTATTCGTCTTGTCTTTAGGGATGATTATAGGAAGGTTGGAAGTCTTTACGTTTTTACTTATATTTTTACCTAGCTTCTGGAAGAAGTTTTAGTTTTACCACTTGATGTTTAGAGCTTTTACCTCGTTCCACCTTTCCCAAGGTGGAATGCCTACAGTAAATAAATACATCACACCTCAGGAGAGGTGTGACGAGAGAAAATAGGAGTATATACTTTTTGCTTAAAATTTATAACTAATATATTGACTTTATTTACAAAAAATAATATAGTTATTAATATTTTTTCACAAAAAGGGTTTTATATGTCTCATTTTTTCATCAAGTTAGTACTGTTTTGTACAATATCTGTTGGTTTACATGCCCAGAGCGGTCTTGCTCAACAATATTTGGTTTCTGTATCTCCAGAACACTTAGCTGAGTTTGAATCTCCTAATACTAATGTTGAGATTACATTTACAATGCCTGTTGAAGCTAAATCTATTCATAAAAACACAGTTGTACTTAAAGCAGCTACAAATAAAAGACTTAGCGGAACTTCTAGGGCTATCGGTAATAAAATTGTTTTTACACCTGATGCTGCTTTGGAAGTTGGAACATATGAAGTTCTAGTTCAAAAAGTAAAACTGGATGATCCATCTACAAACAATACTCAAACAGAGAGAATCAACTATAACTTTACTGTGCCGGATTTACAAAGTATAGCAATCTCTCTGTCCTCTATTGAAGTAAAAGAAGGAACTCAAATAACTCTATCTGTAACTGGAACATATGCCGATAGTTCAACTAAAGAAATCTTAGACAATATAGAGTGGAGAATCCAAAATAACTCTATAGCTTCTATCTCAAATAATACTTTAAGTGGATTAACTGAGGGTGTTACTACTATACAAGCTAAGTTTAACAACATCACATCAACTCCGGTAACGGTAGTAGTGTATAAAGAGATAAACGGTTACAAACTCCCGCCCGAACCAGACCCGGCAGTAAACAACTCTACTCTTCTTGGTATAGACTTTAACAATAATGGTGTCAGGGATGATGTGGAAATATATGTCATAAAACGCTTTGCAAAAGATCCTGAATTTCCTAAAACAAAAACAGCTCTTGCTATGCAGTATGCTTGGTCTGCTCAAAAGATACTTGAGAATCCTACTATGGAGAGTAGTAAATTTGAAGATGATGCAATTTCTTGTCAATACTACTGGTTTGATAAAAAACAAAAAGATATTAATCAAAGAATAATAAACCTTGATGAAACAGATTTTAATGCAGCAATCCAAGAAGCTTTAAAAGCTGGTAAATGGAGAAGTGAAAATAAAGTATTTAATGATTCTGAAATTAAAGATAAAATTTATAATACTAGAGCTAGAATTGAACAAAAATTTTCTTATAATTCTGCATTAAGTGGCAATATTTTAAAAACTTCTCCGGCAACTGCTGAAAAATGTCAAACTAATATAGATGAGCTAGGAGAATAATATGAAAAAATTATTTATATTAATAACTTTTATTTTTCTAAATATAGCTCAAGCACAAATTATAGATGAATGTAAGACAGATATTTATTTTGGAAATGGTGTATGGAATAGTAGTGAACAAGCGAAAGATAGTATTAGAGAGATGAATAGAAAAATAATTAATCCTTTTATAATAAAAAACAGCCCTATACTAAAAGCTAAATATGGAGAAGTTCAGCTTCAATATAATTGGGGACAAGGATATATGCTAGATGTCCTAGAAACATACTACCAGCTAAAAGAATCAGGACAAGTTAATGGAATAGAGTTTTTTGCATTAATGACTCTATTGTTTAATGGTAATCCTATTCCGGCAACAATATCAACTGTCATGTATCAGTTGCGTGAATCAGCGATAATCATGGATGAGCAAGCGAATACGGTAGAGATGTTTCAGAAGTACTATGAGGAAAGTTTTAAGTATGCTCATAGAGTTCTTTTAGTTTCACATTCACAAGGAAATCTTTTTGCTAATCGTGTTCATGAAAAAATCACTCCATCACAATATCAAAACTACTTTGCAAACTTGCAAGTTGCATCACCTGCAAGTGAAGTTAAAGCATCAAAAGGTGACTATGTAACAGGCTTTATTGACCCAGTAATAAATCCTATTCCTGGGAGTATGTCTAGCAACGCAAATTTAGATTTTCCAGGTGGACACAAGTTTGTTGAGGCTTACTTAACTAGTGAAGATTCACTAATAAAAATAACAACAAAAATGAAACAACTTTTAGCAAGTCTAGATGCTGAACCATCACAATGGCAAACAGCTCAAGAGTTTGATAAAGGCACAATCGACTACAAAATTAAAGTAAAGCATAGATTTGACCCTAGTGTAGTTATGAGTGAACAAGTTTACCCTTTTGCACCATCAAAAAAACTATACTATGTAAGCATTGGAACTATACCGGGCTATGTTAAAGCTAGCTGCGGTGGTACAGAAATTTTGGCATCTTGGACGGGCCAACAAGATAATGAATTTTACATGATAAATAATCCAGAAAAAGAAAAAATCACTGTAAAAACAACTGAGACTGTTCAATATGTATTGCCGTTATATAACCAAGACAAATCACTAGAAGAACATAGTTTTATTATTGATGATAATGCAACACAAGTACTGATTTCATTATACTCTTATGAGCCTTGTGGATATATGCTTAATGGCAATTATATCCCTTATCAGATTTATGTTAGAGTTAATAATCAAAATGTAGTAACTATGGAATATCCAAATATAGTAGAAGAAGACTTTTTAAATGTTGATATTACAGATGTTGTCAATTATGGAGAGAATACTATTGAAGCCTCATGTTATTCTTATGATAATCCTTTTCCGGAGTATGACAGTGTATCTGTTGAGATTAAGAGTTTTTTTTGAAACAATAAACAATATCCATAATGAATCTCCACTTTTTACAACCTTGCTTCTTTCGCTCTCAATATCCACATTGGGAGTGTGTTAAAATTTTGAGGTCAAACTGTTTGATTTAGAGATTTATTTGCAGGGGTGTAATCTTATACATTTTTAATTTTTGCCAAAAACCGCTGCAAGATTATCATAGCAGAGATA
>NZ_JAVVFL010000082.1:8130-9011 GCF_032250635.1 Sulfurimonas sp. | reverse complement strand
CTATACCCATCCAGTGCCCTATTCCATGCGGATAGTACTTTTTATGTTTCTTCTCTTTTATCAGTTTTTTATAATTTCCTTTTAAAATACCAAGCTCCACCATCCCTTTTGTAAGAAGTTTTTCGGCACTCTCCTGCAGATGGCTTCTTTTAACGAGCGGTTTTATCATGGCAATGATTCTAAGCTGTGTATTTAAAACAAGATTATATAGCTCTTTTTGCGCTTCACTAAACTTTCCATTTACTGGGATAGTCCTTGTTATATCACTTGCGTAGTAGTTGTGCTCGCACCCCGCATCTATAAGTATAAGTTCTCCCTCCACAAGCGGCTTCTCATTTTTTATATAGTGAAGCGTATTTGCACTGCTTCCGCATGCAACTATGGAGGTGTAGGCATCGCTGTATGCAGCATTTACTTTAAATTCATGCTCTATTTCTGCTTGAAGCTGGTACTCATGTTTGCCTCTTTTGTCTATCTTCATAGCTCTGTGGTGCGCTTTTGCCGTAATATTTATTGACTCTTTTATCATCTCAATCTCTGCAGCTGATTTGATGAGTCTCATCTTTTGCACAAGCGGCAGGATGTCATGTCTGCTCTTGATATCTTTTGTCCATTTTGAAACTTTTTTCACACTGCTCTTTTTTGAGCTTAACTCAAAATAGAGATTTTTCTTTTCCTTTATAAGCTCTTTAAACTTCTTTTCAAAATCATCTATAATACATACCTCATCAACCAAAAATCTCTTTTTAGCCTCTTTTGCTCCAAGCCTCTCACCCGTCCAAAGCTCAAGGGTTTTATCTTTCTTTTGAACAAAAAGAATAGTCTTTGTCTTGCCTCTGCTTTTTAAAAAAACGAGTGCTGCGTTATCCTCTTTAAAACCG
>NZ_JAVVFL010000082.1:0-8120 GCF_032250635.1 Sulfurimonas sp. | reverse complement strand
CCGCAAAGATAGTAGAAATTGCTATCTTGTCTATATGGGTGGTGTGTGTCATGAGAGCGTGTTGTCGGCTCGGCGCTAAATATGACTGCAACTGAACTCTCTGATATTTTTTTTAACAGAAGCTCTCTTCTTTTTTTATACTCCTGCTCTTTTATCATCTGCATGCTCCATCTAGCCACTCTATATTTTGCGACATTATCTCAGACAGAGCACTTTTAAAAGCCTCAACTCCACCCTTGGCATCAAGGCTCTTTGTCTCAACCCTTGATCTAAACGTCTTACTTCCAAGAACACTGTTTGTTTTAGCATCTATTAGCGATAGGTTTAAGATAACCTCAACATGAGACTCTTTAAGATCTTCGCTAAAAAATTGCATAAACTCCTCTATATTTGTCTCTAACATAAGAGTACTTTTTATTCTCGATTTTGAGGGGTGAACACTCTTAAAGAGTTCAGACTCTCTTATGCCCTTTAAAAGAACCAACTCCGTCATTTCGCTTGGTGACTCCTGCCACTGCGACTGCGTGTAAGCAAAAACTCTATTATTAGACTCCATATACTCCATTGTGTGTGAAGCTAGTGAGCTTGAGGCAAAAGCATTTGAAATCTTCAGCGACTTCTCTTTGCAGCCTAAAGCACTGCTATTTGTATTTAAATTATCTATTACGATGCTATACTGGGCAACTGAAGGCTTTATTGTCGTACAACCGTTTAAAAAAAACAGTGCTAATATTATTAAAATCGCTCTCATCTACTTCTCCCCCGGTCCTTTTTTGATCTCTTCTTGCGTAAACACTATATCTGCAGGACTTCTCTCATACCTGTTTATCGTCTCTTGGATCTTCAAAATGAGATTTTGCATATCAAGCAGAGCATTATTCATCGTAGGAACCATATCTCCGGTAATCTCTTTTATATTAAATTCACCACTCTCTATCGCTTCGCTAAAAGTATTTATTGAGTCTTGTATGCCCAAATAACTATTTTTTATAGAGTCAAATGCTGCAGAGATATTATCTTCGAATCTGCCGCTTTTGATTACAAGCTCATCAACTCTAGGTATTAGCATGTCAATTTTTTCAGATGCGCTTTTTAGATTTTTCATAGTTTGCCTAAAGTTTTGGGTCGTATTATCATCCAGCATACTGTTTATTTTAGAGATCATAAGAGTGCTGTTTTTAAGAAGAGTAGTTATCTCATCCTGATTTTTGTCACTAAGCAATCTACTGGTTTTTTGTAGTGTATCTGCAAGATCTTCAGATATATCTATAAATCTGTTCTCTAGTTTTATAAGAATAGAAGGCACGGATTTTATGACCGGATACTCCTCGTTCTCTTTAGCCCTAAGAGGTTTCGCATCTATATCGCCGTTAATGGTAAGGTTTATATAACTAAGCCCCGTAATTCCCTGAGAAGTGAGCTGAGCCTCCGTTGATGTCTTAATAGGGGTATCTTTTAGTATCTCCACTAAAACCTCAACCTGTTCGGAATTGCTTTTGCTAATACCGAGATTTACTACTTTTCCGACATTAAGTCCCTTGTATTTAACAGGAGCATCAAGATTAAGACCCAATACAGACTCGTTAAAATATATAGCATATCTCTGCATCTCAGACTCTTGCGTAGGCTTTAAAAGCCAATAGCCAAACAGAGCCATCCCTGCAATCCCAATAAGCACCAAAATTCCTATCACAACATAATTTACTCTGTTATTCATGAGATCCGACCTTATTTATGTTCATATTGAAAAAATTATTGATAAATTCACTGTTTACGCTGGATATATTTTTTAAATTCCCCTCGTAGACTATTTTTTTATTGTCAATTATAGCAAGAGAGTCGATTGTATCATAAACAGACTGTAAGTCGTGTGATACCATAACGACGCTAAGTTTCAGACTGTCGCGAAGTTTTAATATCAGAGCGTCAAACTCTTTTACGGAGATAGGGTCCAAACCGCTTGTAGGTTCATCCAAAAAAAGAAGCTCCGGATCCATAACAAGTGCGCGCGCAAGTCCTGCCTTCTTCTTCATTCCTCCGCTCAGTTGGGATGGATAAAGATTAGCGTCACTCTGTTGCAGTCCGACAATACTGATTTTAAACTCCACAATCTCATCAATCATAGTTTTTGAGAGGTCAGTATACTCTACAAGAGGAAGCGCGATATTCTCCCTTAAACTAAGTGATGAAAATAGTGCACCTGATTGAAACAGAACACCCCACTTTTGTCTAAGCTTTTGAGCGTCTCTGTATTGTATATTTTCAAGGTCGTATCCCAACACTTTAATGCTTCCGCCCTGAGGCTCATGAAGCATAACCATCTCTCTAAGAAGTGTTGTTTTTCCTGCACCGCTGGGTCCCATAATGCCGTAAATCTCGCCTTTTTTTATATTAAAGGTCAAGCCGTCATGAACTACTCTGTCATCAAAAACTGTTCTTAAATCTTTTACTTCTATTATATTTCTCATCATATCCCCAGTTTTGTCAGTACTATTGAGAAGAGCGCGTCACATATAATTACGGCGAATATAGCTTCGACAACACTCTTTGTCGTGTTAGTACCCAAACTTTGCGTGCTATCTTCAACGCTAAGCCCCCTGTGGATTGCTATAGAAGCTATTAAAAACCCAAAAAATGGTCCCTTTGCAATTCCTACAAAAAAATGTTTTGCCGCAATAACATCGTCGAATCTATCCAAAAAAAGAGTTGCGCTGATGCCCAAGTCTACACTGGCAATTATCATCCCGCCGATAACGCCCATGATATCGGCTACAAAGATGAGCAGAGGCACGACTATCATTAGCGCAAAAATTCTTGGAAGAATTAAAAACTTATATGGATTAAAGCCCATCGTCTTCATAGCATCAAGCTCTTGTGTGATTTTCATAGTGCCTATCTGTGCCGTATATGCAGAAGCACTTCTGCCGGCTATGACTATAGCTGTTATAAGAGGAGCAAGCTCTCTCAGTATTGATATGCCTAACATATCGACTATAAATATATTTGCACCATACATTTTCAACTGATATGCCGATTGGTATGCTACGACAACTCCTATCAAAAAAGTTGTTATAGCTACAATGCTCAAGGCTTTTACGCCGCTCTCATTGATCTCAAAAAGCATCTCTTTGTATCTGATGTTTTTCAAAGATGAGAGGTAATGAAAACTATGTGCAAAGAGTTCTCCCAAAAAGGCTATAAACTGCAGAAATAGCATCTGTTTAGCATAAACTACTCTCCCAAGCCTCTCTAAAACTCCTCGCTTTTTAGGCTCCTCTTTTTTGTCATATCTGCTTTTTTGCAGCTTTACTAAAGCAAGCATGCTTAACAGATCTTTATCATCACATAAAATTTCTGACTCTATATTCTCTGAGTGAAGCTTTTTTTCTAGATTATAGATAAATATGGCAGCAGCACTATCAAGCAAAACAACTTTTGCAAGGTCTAAGAGTACTGTTTTATCTTTTTCAAATTCAAGGGTATCGATTTTTTTTTGGATTTTTGAGATGTTATGCAGAGTTAGCTCTCCCCTGAAAATCAGGGAGAGTCCGTTGTCGGTGTAAGCAATGTCTAAAGATTGATTATACATAGCAAAGTATTAAAAATCTCTCTCTAGAAGTTTGTTTACTTTGAGTATTGTAATGATTCTATCCTCTTGTTTGCCGACACCGTCAATGAGTGTATCATCGCCGTTGGCAGTCTCGGGTGCAGGTCCTATTCTGGATTTTTTAATTCTAATTGCCATTGTAAGCCTGTCAATTACAAATCCCGCAATATCATCTCCGTGTCTCATAACTATAAATCTTGTATCTTCGTTATGCTTTTTAGGGCTGAGTCCAAATTTTAGACGCAAATCAATCAAAGGTATAACAGCACCGCGCATGTTAAAAACACCTACAACATACTTTGGAACCTGAGGAACTCTTGTCCACGGAAACGGCTTTATAATCTCTTGAATAGCCAAAATAGGAACTGCGTACTCCTCATCTCCGATTATAAATCCGACAAGCTGAACTACATCCTCGGAGTGATTAATGCCCTCCTGCTCTGCTCTGCTCTGTTTACTGATTATCTGTTTTAATTTTTCGCTCATTATAAAAACTCCGATCTAAAATTAATATTTCTCTGCACTACGCTTGAGAGATAGTCTGCTGAATATGGCTTGGTTATATACTCAATCATTCCAGACTCCACCCCTCTCATACGATCCGACTTACCAGTGCGTGACGTTACAGCGATAAGAGGCAGATTTTTATAACGGTTATATTTTTTAATCTCGGTTGCCAAAGTATATCCGTCCATTCTAGGCATCTCTATATCGATGAGCATCGCATCAAAACTATGGTCACCTTGCTTGAGTATGCTTAAAGCTTCCTGTCCGTCACCGGCTTCCACTAATGTAATGCCGGTAGCCTCTAACGCTTTTCTCATAATCATTCTGTCTGTTTTAGAGTCATCGACAATCATAACTGTATAATCACTTGCTTTTGTTTTTTCACGTGTCAACATTGCCGCATCAGATGTTGAGTCGGCTCTTGCTGATGTTTTAACATGCTTTGCCATCTCCATAATTGCGATAACGTCTACAATAAGCGTAACACCGCCATCACCGCGAATAGTAGCACCCGCAATTCCCTCGATGCCTTTTAAGAACTCTCCTAGAGATTTTATAACAATCTCCTCTTGACCGACAAGCGTATCTACTATAAGTCCTAGTTTGCTCGTTCCAAGACCCAGAACTACAACATAAGCGTACTCGCTTGAGTCCAGTATACGCTCTACTTCAAAAATATCTCCGATGTGAACAAGCGGGAGAACATCTTCACGAAGTCTCATGACCGAGCGACCCTCTACCGTATAGACCTCATCAGTGGATATTCTTACTGTCTCTAAAACAGATGCAAGCGGAATAGCATAGTGCTCCTCTTGAACACCGACTAAAAGCGCTTGAATAATTGCAAGTGTCAACGGAATTTTGAGCTTCATAGACGTTCCTACGCCAAGCTCACTGTCTATATCTATGATTCCGTTTAGTTTCTCAATGTTTGTTTTTACAACATCCATGCCGACGCCGCGTCCCGATACGTTTGTAACCTTTGCCGCCATTGAAAAACCAGGTCTGAAGATAAGAGTGAAAGCCTCTTTATCACTCATATTTTCAGCCTCTTTTTGAGTGATAATACCCTTTTCAAGCGATTTTTTCTTAAGCAGCTCTACATCAAGACCTTTTCCGTCGTCATCTATCTGGATAACAATCTGGTTCCCTTCGTTGTATGCTTTAAGCGTAATCGTTCCCGTCTCATTTTTGCCTTGCTCTGCTCTTATCTCAGGTATCTCAATTCCATGGTCACATGAGTTTCTTATGATGTGAACCAACGGATCGCCGACCTCTTCGACAATTGACTTATCCAGCTCAGTATCTTCACCGAATATCTCAAGCTCTATCTTTTTGTTAAGTTCACGGCTCAAATCGCGGATCATTCTAGGAAACTTGTTAAACACTTTGCCTATTGGAAGCATTCTTGTCTTCATAACCGCTATCTGAAGGTCGGTAGTGACAAGAGAGACAATCGAGACGACCTGATTTAACTCCTCTAAAAAGCTCTCCCCTTCATAACGCTCTTCAACATCATCATTTATCTTAATAAGTCTGTTTTTTGCAAGAACAAGCTCTCCAATAAGATTCATAAGGTGATCAAGTCTTTTAACATCTACGCGTATTGTCTGCTCAACAGTAGAGGTTTTTTTAGTGGGCGCTGCGGCTCTTGCATCATCAGAGGCATCTTCATCATGACTTATTGAAGCAGGTTTTGGCGCAGGAGTAACCGGTACCGGAGCTTTAGAAGCACTCTGTGGTAACTCATCTTCTGTCTCTTGCTCGCTCTCTTGTGATTGCTCATCTGCTGATGCCGATTTTGCCTCTCTTTTTGCTCTATCTTCTGCCTGTCTCTGCTCTAAAAGTCTCTCGATTTCTGCTTCAAGCTCATCGGCATCCATATTGTCATAGTCAGGTTCATCCTCTACTACGGCTTCTTCCTCTTTGGGAGCCAAAACCTCTTCTACGGCAGGAGCTTCAATCTCTGTGCCTCCCCTTGTACACTTATCAAGTCTGCCAACACAAGCCAAAACATCAATGCCTCCATCAGAACTGGTATCACGGATAATGACCAAAAGAGCTTTCATCAAGTCTATAGACTCCAGAACAACATCCATAACATCGGCATCTATTAACAAATCTCCGTGTCTTGCCTTGTTTAAAACATCTTCCATGTGATGAGTCAGATGTGTCAAAACGTCAAAATTTAAAAATGATGATGCACCTTTTATAGTATGTGCAACACGAAATATTCTATTTAAAAGTTCTAAATCTTGAGGGTTGTTCTCCAGCTCCACCAAATCCTGGTCTAACTGCTCAATAAGCTCGAAAGACTCGATTAAAAAATCTTGCAGTATCTCTTGAAATTCATCCATATTTTCACTCCTACTTCATATGAGCACGAACTATTCGTGCTATTTCATTATAAAATGCGCTTGCTTTAAACTTAACCAAATAAGCTTCACCGCCTGCTTCAACGCCTCTGTCCGCACTAAAATGGTCACTTATGGAAGAGTTAAAAACAATCGGTATATTGTTAAATCTGCCATCCTCTTTTGCGTTTGCCGCAAAATGAAAACCATCCATTCTTGGCATCTCCACATCTGAGATGATTATTTTTAAAGTCTCATGAAGATTATCGCCGTAGATCTCGTAAAGTTCATCAAGCTTCTGCAGTCCCTCTTTTCCGTCCATCGCCTCAAGAACATCAAACCCCATCTTAACAAGCGCTTCTTTTACTATTTTTCTAGCCGTAGAGCTGTCATCAAGAACAAGTGCTATCCCAGAAAACGCCTCATTTTCGGTCGTGTCAAATTGAGTGTCTGGCTCATATAGTCCCAAATCTTGTATAACACTCTCAAGGTCTAGTATAAGAAGAACATTGTCTCCCTCTATTTTTGTCACACCGGTAATCTTGCTGCCCTCAACCGTGGCACTGTCACTCATAAAAGATGCCGGCTCTATGTCAGCCCAGCTTATTCTTCTTATTCTTTTTGCTTCATGGACTATAAAGCCTATGAGAACGTTATTGAATTCCGTGATTATTACCCTTGCGTTTTTTTGTGCATTTTCAGGTGCTTTGATCTTCATCCACTTTGCCAAATTCACAACAGGAATAACAACGTTTCTTAGATCAAATATACCCTCTATGAACTCCGGTGTTCCGGGCAGTTCCGTTAAGTTTGGTAGTTTTATTATCTCTTTGACTTTTGAAACATTTACACCGTAAATGCCCTCGTAGACTCTGTCATCTTCTTGCTTAAAGATGCGAAAGTCCACAAGTTCCATCTCATTTGAGCCAACTTTTAGTGACCGTTCTGTATTCATGTATTAATTTCCTTTTGAGAAAATTTTTCCTGCAAAAAATGTATATTATCCTTAAATTCTACAATAAAATATCTTTGATTGCACGCAAAAGCACCAAGATTTATATAAATAAAATCTTTTAATTTTACTATTTTGTTCTGATGAAAATGCCCTTCTATAAAGTAGTCACAGCTATATTTACCCTCAAGCCTTTTAGCCATAAACTCCTCTAATCCTACAAACTCTTTGCAATCATTTTTCTCACCCAAATATAGGTCAAGTTTCTTCAATATATAGTGATTACTTAAAGAGTCAACAACTCTCAATAGTTTCAAAACAAAAGAGTTTCTAATAAGAGATGCGTATATTTTATACCCTAAATTACTCTCGATATCGCCGTGAGAGAGCAGAACTTTTTTCCCATCCATGCGGCACTCTACAGGTTGTGAGGAGATTGGAAAAACTTTAGCTTTTGGAAAAATAGTTGCAAGATTAAAGTCGTGATTTCCCTCTAGATATATCACCTCTGTATCTGAGGAGATCTCATTTATAAGAGTGATTGCCTCTTGGTAGATTTTATGGGTTTGGGGTATCTCTCCAAAAAGCGCATCAAATATATCGCCCATAAGAATGAGCTGGGGAGAGAGAATTTTTTTTGAATGGATATCTCTTAAAAACTCTAAAAAGTGAGGACGTTTGAGCGAATAGTGCGCGTCTG
>NZ_JAVVFL010000272.1:0-1597 GCF_032250635.1 Sulfurimonas sp. | reverse complement strand
CGGAACCTTTTACTTATATGACGATGTTGTTATCGCTTCTTCCGCTGACATGGTAGTCTTTATTTAGATCTTCAAAATAGACGTTATAAATTTTGCCCAAATGTGTTCTGTTTTTTTCGTCCAGAATTTCCGTTTGAAGATTTTGTAACGTCGTAAGCCTATGGGAGGCAACCTCTTCATCTACGACATTTGTAAAGTGTTCGGCTTCTGTCTCAGGTCTTGGTGAGTATTTAAAAGAGAAGATTTGATCAAATCTTACTTCTCCTACAACTTCAAGAGTCTCTTCAAAATCCTCATCGCTCTCTCCGGGAAATGCAACGATAACATCGGTTGAGATGCTTACCTCAGGGCAGACACTTCTTAGCTTTTCAACACGGTTTAAAAACCACTCTTTGGTATAGCCACGCTTCATACCTTTGAGAACTTTTGTGGAACCGCTCTGAAGCGGCATATGCATTGATTTGCAGATTTTAGGATTTGAGGCAAACTCCTCTATAAACTCGTCATCCATATGAAACGGATGCGGCGAGGTAAAACGGAGTCTCTCAACGCCCTCTATTTCACTAAGTCTTTTAAGCAGTTCTGTAAAATTAATCTTCTCATGTTCGCCGGAAAATCGGCGTCCATAATTATTTACGTTTTGCCCGAGAAGAAAAAGCTCTTTTGCACCACTCTGCACTGCTCTTTTAGCCTCGCGCAAAATAAGCTCTGCAGGGATAGATATCTCATCTCCGCGGGTTTTTGGAACTATGCAGTAAGTGCATGATTTGTCACACCCGATGGAGATATT
The DNA here is from genome assembly GCF_032250635.1 of Sulfurimonas sp. Lineage (GTDB taxonomy): Bacteria > Campylobacterota > Campylobacteria > Campylobacterales > Sulfurimonadaceae > Sulfurimonas. The sequence continues at coordinate 807 of NZ_JAVVFL010000272.1, read as the reverse complement.
GATGTAGGCTTTGTATGGAGATGTTCTAAACTCATCAAAAGCAAAAGAGCTCTCATCATAGTTTATATCTACTTCAACTGCTTTGTCTCTGTGAAGAACTTCCGTTATTTTAGAGACATTTCTAGCGCCTAAAACAAAACTGACATAAGGCGCTCTTTTAATAATCTCTTCACCAAGATGCGATGCTGTACAACCGCAGACACCTATCTTAGCCCCCTCTTTTTTCTTTTTGTTAAAGACTCCGAGTTCTGAGAAGAGTTTTGATACAGGCTTCTCTCTGACCGAACATGTATTTATTAAAATAAGGTCTGCGCTTTTTAGGTCATCAGTAGTCTCATAACCCTCTTTTTCTCTAAGCGCAGCAATGATATGCTCACTGTCACGAGAGTTCATAGCACAGCCTAATGTTTCAATAAAAAGTTTCTTTGACATTATAAATTCTTAGTTTATGATGTGAACTTGGTACATGTACTCGTTATCGGCAAGTCCATACTTAACCTCATTCATATAAAAACTTTTTCCCTTTGTCTCAAAATAGTCCTGAAGCTCTAAAAGGTCTTTATGTGAATTTTCTCTATCAAAGTAAAAAATCGCACTCTCCTGCTTCTCTAGAGCAGCCTCTATCTTTTCTAATTCTGCCTTTTTAGGCTTTGTCGTAATATCTGTTCTTGCAAACTTTAAATCCATAATCTCTCCTCATTTATATTAATGCTATATATTTTTGCATTATAGTAAAACTCTACTAAAAATCGTATTAAAGCTAATTTTATGACTATTTTTGGTACAATCACACTCTTCATAAGAAAT
>NZ_JAVVFL010000081.1:0-9022 GCF_032250635.1 Sulfurimonas sp. | reverse complement strand
ATGTGACTTATAGTTGACACACATCACTATGTTGGCATATCCATACTCTGCGAACTTCTCCACAATGGTTTGAAGTATAGGTTTGTTGCCTACTTTTAGCATCGGTTTTGGAGTATTGTCGGTAAGTGGTCGAAGTCTTGAACCAAGCCCTCCTACCATAAGAACTACTTTGTTTGTTTTTTCTTTCGGTTTTATAAGCTCTTCTATCTCTTGAATACCTACAATTTTTCCATTTTCGTCTACTATCGGAATCTGATGCAGTTTCTTAACAAGTGCAATTTTTAGGATCTCTTCTTTAGTATCGCTAATTGTAGCAATAGTAGGAGTCCTAAAGATGATACTCTCAACAGAGCTGTCTAAATCAAGCCCTTTTAACAATCCTCTTCTTATATCTCCATCGGTTATAGTTCCAATGAGCTTATCGTTATCTTCCACTACTAAAGCTATTTGCATAGCGCCACCGTCTATGATTTTCAATGCTTCTCTTATCGTGGAGTTTCTATTTAGTTTTATGTTTTGGATGTTTTTCATTTTTTAATCTTTTTTATACTTTTACTAACTTTGGCAAAGCCTAGATTAAATTCAAATTTCGTGGTAGTTTCTACCACCTCGCCATCTTCATCATCACTTAGGATATCAGACTCTATCTCAATAATTTCTTCAAGTATTTTATTTGATTTTTGAGCTAGTTCTTGCTGCAAAGTCTCGTCTGTAGTTTTCATGATGCCATTTATATTTCTTGATAGCTCTTTTACTTTGGCAAAAGTTTTTATTATGTTTAAGGTAGTTTCAGTAGCTATCTCACTTTTAATGATAGTAGCTAACATATATAAACCTTTTTCAGTGAAAACCTTTGGAAGATGCGGTGAATACTTTAGTTTTGAAAGGTGGTCAAAATTTTTGATGACCTCTAGCTTCTCTTCTTTTGTAAGCTCTAGAATATACCCATCAGGAAATTTATCGGGATTGTTTCCTACAGCTTGATTTATCTCTCTAGTTTCCACTCCATAAAGTTCTGCTATGTCACTATCTATAATTACAAGCTGATCATAATATTTTATTAGTTTATTTTCTATCATTTCAAATTTAATAATGCTCATATCTACCTCTTTCATTTTAATGAATTTCTCCAACAAGCTGTTGGATATTTGTCACACGACTTGTGTTAGTTTTATCTGTCATATTTTGACTCATAACTATCGTATTTCTTTCAAAAGCACCAAACTCATCTATCAAATCTTTTGACATCTGTTCTACAACTGATTTGCCCCAACCTAATAATGTTTGTTTTGCTACTATCTCTTTACCAATATCAAAATATAGTTCTATCATCAGCTTATTAGCTGACAATATAGCTTTTGTTTTAGCACTATAAATTTTTTGTTTTATCTCTTTTAGAAAAATATTAAATTCACTATTATTTATATATTTCATAATGAAAACTTTATATCAAAAAATGATTTTTTTAAAATACCGGCTAAATCAACTTTTTTTATCTCTTCAAGAATTTTAGCACTCGCACATCCATCACCGTATGGATTTTTCACGGTTTTTAGCGATGCTTGAAACTCTTTCGAGTAAAGCTTTCCACATGCCACTTGTATGCTCTCTTTATTTGGATTACAGTCTATTACACTCTCAGCTTTTATCCGTCCTTTTTGTCTATCACCGATGTTTATAGTACCTATTTTAAAACTAGGCGTTTCAGCAAGTCCACTAGAACTATTGCCCACCATTGCATCTACAAATTGCAAAGCACTCAAATATCGCAACTGTCCAAGTGAAGTAAATACTACAGCTTTATGAAAGTTTTCAGTTACATACGCATCTATCATTTGATTGATTATTCTTCCATCCGTATCGCTGTTTGCTTTTGTAAAAATGATGTTTGTGTCTTGCAGTTCATCTATAGCAGATAGTAGTTCTTCAAACTGTTTTTTAGCTGTTGAGCTTTCTAAAGTTACAGGATGAAAAGTAACCAAGATATTTTTTTTATTTAGTTTAAAGTTGATTGATTTTTCAAATTTTTCACGGGAAAGTAGTTTCAGTCTTTTAATATTTTCTATTCCCATTCCGCCTACATTAAAAACCATGCTAGGATGTTCTCCAAGTTGGATAACTCTGTTTTTATACTCTTCTGTCGCTGTAAAATGCAAGTGGCTCATTTTGGTAATACTGTGGCGAATCGACTCATCAAATGCGCCCTCAGTTGTCTCTCCGCCGTGAAGATGGGCAATAGGAATACGAGCTATCATAGCGGCACTTGCAGCAGAAAATATCTCATATCTGTCTCCAAGAACTATGAGTATATCAGGCTTTAACTCTTCATAAGCCTCAGCAAAACCTATCTGAGCCAGCCCCATAGATTTTGAGATTCCTACTGAGGTGTCCGAGGATAGAAGCATCTCTACTTTTTTGTCAATCTTAAACTCTTTTTCTATCTCTTTATAGGTTAAGCCAAATTCTGGGCTTAGATGCATACCTGTAACTATAATCTGAAGTTCTAAATCTTTGTCAGTTGCTATCTCTTTCATCAGCCAATAAAGCAAACCATACTCAGCACGAGTTCCCGTTACTACACAAACTTTTCGTTTCATTTTAACTTCCCTATTATCTCAAATGAATTACTGTCCATCTTTGATACTGCAAACCACTTTTTGCCCAAATCTTTCAAACTTGCTCCAAAGTGATATATCTCTTTTTCATCAATTATCAAAAACCTATCATGTGATAAATCAAACTTTTCTATATCTATTTTCGGATATTGGGCATTGTGTTTTTGCAAATCTAAATTTAGCTGCTTAGAGATAGTTTGTGTATATATTTTTGCACTTACGCTTATGTTTCTTTTTGTAAACAATATTAGAGTAGTCTCATCCACATAATTATCTATAAGTTTTATAGATTTTTTAGCAGATTTTATAATATCGCTTACGAAAAGATATGCATCGAATATTTGTCCATCAAAAAATATATGTTGTTTTTGAGGTGCGCCTTTTTCTTCTATAGCATTTAAGATAGCATCTACTTTTGTGTCATTTTTTATTTCATATGATATTTGTCTTTTTTCTATTGATTCTATTTTTTGGAAAATAGAAGCATTATTTTGTAAAAATCTTCTCATATTGACAAAACTTTTGATTATTTGAATACTTGTTTGAACAGCAGTAGCACTTTTAAGTACAGCACTTAACATTGAAACACCCTGTTCGGTAAATACAAATGGTAATTTTCTCAAGCCCATTGCTTCTTTATTGGATATCACAATTTGTGACATCCAATTTTCAAGTTCTTCTTTTGTCATCTGAAACATAAATTCTTCAGGAAATCTTTCGATGTTTCTTTTGACTGCTTGATTTAGCACTCTAGTTTCTACTCCATACAGCCCAGCTAAGTCTCTATCTACCATCACTTGCACACCTCTTATGGTGTAGATTTTATCTTGTATGTTATGATTGTCAACAATAGTTAATTCATTCATATCAACTCATCTTCTTGATAATCTTTTGTTGCAATAGTTCCAACTATTTCATCCCACCGCATTGGGCTTATCCCATTGCCTGGTCTTTTAATGGCTAGCTTATCTTCACTAAGCAGTTCGCCTTTTTTTATTTCACAAGCTGCGACAATCGACTTTCTGGCAATCTGCATATTTGGTATCTCGCTCTTGCTTGGTTTTTTAACACTGCTTCCAAGTGCGAGTTCAATATTTCGTATAGCTTTTACCATTGCTTTTAGCTCATCTGGTTCTAAGCTAGCTTTATGATCAGGCCCTTCCATGGTCTTATCGAGTGTGAAGTGTTTTTCTATACAACTAGCTCCCAATGCAACTGCAGCGATATCGACTTCTATACCTAAAGTGTGGTCGCTGTAGCCGTAAGATACATCAAAAGTTTTTCCTATAGTAACCATAGCTTTTAGGTTCACATCCTCCATCGGTGTCGGGTACATAGTATTTGCATGTAAAACCGTAATATTCTCTTTTTTTGTTCCTGCTTTTATGAGAACATCAAGAGCATCTTCTATCTCGCCGATGTCTGCCATGCCCGTTGAGAGAATCACTTTTTTACTTAACTTTCCTATCTGTCTGAGGTAAGGAAGGTTTGTTATCTCACCGCTTGGTATTTTAAAAATCTCAAGCCCTAAAGTGTTTAAAAGCTCTATGCTGTCGTGGTCAAACGGTGTAGAGAGAAACATTATATTTTTACTCTTGCAGTAGCTCATCAGCTCGTGATGGGTTGCCTCATCAAGCTCAAGCTTTTTTATCATATCAAACTGCGACTCAGTTTTATCGGTTGTCTGCTTTTGGTACTCTGCCTTAGCTGCGTTTTTACTTACCAATTTTTCAGCTTTGAAAGTTTGAAATTTAACGGCATCAGCTCCAGCCTCAACCGCTGCGTCTATGAGTTTTTTAGCCAGCTCAACGCTTCCGTTATGATTCACTCCTGCTTCTGCAATTATAAATACTTTGTTCATTTTGCCACGCTCCCGGCTTTTATAAATCCGCTTACTTCAATATACTCTTTTGAAGTCGCATTGCTTCCGTAGAAGGTATCTTTTTTGACGACAACACCGCCGTTTACAACAGCACCGGTTGAGATATGGCAGTTATCCTCTACAACGGCGTCATGTTCAATCAGAGCTTTTGTATTAATGATACAATTTTTCCCTATTTTTGCATTTGAATTTACTAAAGCATGGTGCATAACAACAGTGCCTTCATCAACATGTGCATGTTTCGAGACATAGGCAATCGGAGAGATGATAGCGGGCAGATTGAAACCCACAGACTTTAACTTATCAAATAATTTAACTCTAGCCTCGTTTGATTTTATTTGCCCAACAGTTATTACTGCATTTTTATACGTAGTAAACAGATCTTCTAAATCATCATCACAGCCGATAATTTTATAGCCTAAAATATTTTGTCCTATCAACTCTTTTTTATCTACAATGCCGACTATCTCGTATCTGTTTTGGGTCTCAATCACATCTATAACCGCTTTGCAGTGCCCGCCGCCACCGATTAAGAGGATATACTCTTTATTCATTTATTACCTTCCAATATCCTGATTTAGTACTGCCAACTCTTTTTAGTTTGCCATCTTTTTTGAGATTTGAGATATGTCCTTTGATAGTGTCAATATTTTTATCTAACATTATTGCAATCTCTTTCATCGTATATTTTTCATTTTCCCTTAAAAGAGACAATACTCTCTCTTTTGTGTTTTCTTGGGGGGTTTCTTGGGGGGTTTCTTGGGGGGTTTCTTGGGGGGTTTCTTGGGGGGTTTTATAAAAAGTTGTTACCACCGCTGTCCATTCATATTCGAAAGTAGGCTTTGGCAAACCATATTCCACACATTGGTTAATAATACTTGTCGTTCCTCTTCCCCAGTTTTCAATAAACCCACATTTATAAAACACACCTGCCATAGTAGGATTAAATGGTTTTGATTGATGTGGTTTGTCAAACTTCTCTATCGGTACTTCACTGCTTAGTGTTGCACCATTGTACATCACTAATTTCTCATCAAATACTTTTATTTGTAAGTTTGAGGTATTAGTATAGTCTCTATGAATGAGTGCATTGATTACCGCTTCTCTTAGGGCTTCATAAGGGTACTCTAGCTTTTCTCTTCTATGCATCCCCTCGTAAGATATATACGCCTTAAGATATTTGAGCCTTAGTACATCCATGATTTTATCTACTTGCTCTACTAAATTACCATCAATTATATCACTACTTTGAATATCTGTTTCACTTAAAAATCTACCTATTTTAGAGTGGGATTGTATATAATATTTTTGAGGGTCTTTTGCGAAAAGCAAAATCGCTGCTCTTTTGAGATGCTCACCATCATAGAGATTGAGCTTTCTTAAAAGTTGCTCAGTATCTGTTTCATTTTGAATATTTGGCACACGGTCTTTTGCGAGATGCTTGAATTTTTCTATAGTTTTTAGATCTATCTCTTCTAGTGTAAATTTTTCTTCAGCGATATCATCCCAAGTTTTACCGGTTTTTTTGAGTAAAAAATTTGTAAGGTTTCCGCTATTTAGCTCTATAGTATTACTTCCACTTCTTTGATAAAATTTGCCGTTGAATGAAACTGGTGCATAAGTTTTTTGAATTACTATCTCTATATACTCTTTATTTTCTTTTTGTTTTAAAAGAACATCTACGATAAGTCCCAGCCGGTTGTTTATCTTGTTTGGCAGTATCTCCACAAGTTTTCTAATCTCGTTTACTCCAATCACTTCACCGCTATCATCAATACCGATATACAAGCTCCCGCCCTCACTATTTGCAAATGCACAAATGGTTTTAAGATATTCATCTTTCCATATCCGCTTAAACTCTATAGTTTGGGATTCTTGCATGTTTACGCTCTCACACTGCTTGGAATATTTACAACTCTCTCTTCAAGATAAGTTGCATTTGTCAAATTACCGCATTGGCACTCTTTAAACATCTCAAGCCTGTTCATCAGCGTCCAGATAGGTCTTGTCATAACGCCGTTGTTGTTTGAAAACTCTAAAAACTCGTCTCTTTGTTTTCTATCTTTTAAAATAATCGCATTGAGCCAATAGTTTGATCTGCTGCCCTTTGGTTCTGTGACAAACTCTACATGTTGATTTTTGAAAAATTCTCTATACTCATCTGCTAAAACTCTTTTGTTTTGCAAAAAATTCTCAAGTTGTTCGAGTTGTGCTACCAAAAGTGCCGCATTGATATTTGGAAGTCTGTAGTTGTAGCCTACCATATCGTGAGAGTATTCCCATCTGTGAGGAATTTTGGCGGTTGTTGTGATGTGTTTTGCTTTTTTTGCCAAAACTTCATCATTTGTGATTATGCATCCGCCGCCGCCCGAAGTGATGATTTTATTTCCGTTAAAGCTGATTGCTCCAAGTAGTCCAAATGTTCCGGTGTGTCTCTCTTTATAGTAGCTTCCTAAACTCTCGGCTGCATCTTCAACCAGTGCTATATGCCAAGCGTCACAAATCTCTTTTATCTCATCGATTCTGCACGGATGCCCAAAGGTATGCATCGGAACACAAGCTTTTATGGTTTTACCGCTGGTTTTATTTCTACATCTGCTATTTACAATCTCACAATTTGCACTTAAAAACTCTTTGAGCGATTTTGGGCTTAAACCCATAGTATCCAAATCGACATCCACAAAAACCGAAGTTGCTCCAGTGTAGCTTATGGCATTGCAAGTAGCTATAAATGTCAGCGGTTGTGTTATAACTTCATCATCTTTTTCTACGCCTGCTAAAAGAAGCGATATATGAAGTGCAGAAGTTCCGTTTGTGGTCGCAACTGCATACTTCGCACCTGTGAACTCTGCAATTTTCTTCTCAAACTCATCTACAAACTTGCCAACGGAAGAGACGAAAGTGCTGTCAATACACTCATTTAGGTATTTTTTTTCATTGCCTACAAATCGCGGTTCATGAAGAGGAATAAACTCTTGAGTTTTAAATGTTTGTTTTATAAAATTAACTATTTCTTGCATTACATCTTCCCATCAAGATATTTACCCGTCTCTTTATGCCCAAAGTCAGGAATCATTTTAAAAAACAGCTCAACTATCTGCTCTTTTGTCCACTCTCTGTCTGTTTTCATGCTGCTTATTTTATCTCTAAACTCATTTAGAAGTTCTTCATCAAAGATTGCTTCATTTTTTATAATGCCTAAATTCTCAAATCTACTCATATCAAGCGTCTCTTTATCGGTAAAAAACTCTTCGAAATCTTTCTCTCCGGTTGTGTCGCTTGCACTGAAAAGGCAAGGCCATTTCCCCTCTGCAGGCAAAGTTTTTGAGAGCTCTCTTGCTTCGTCTTCATTCTTGCAAAGATATGGCTCATACCCTTTTTCTTTGAGATACTTAACTGCTATATCCGCAAAAGTTATCAGATGCAAATCTTCGCTTAGTTTTGGAAAAAATATATCGCGATTCTCTCCAAATATACAAGACATAAGGCAAAGCTCACCTGACTCCTGAGGGGTTACGAAGTATCTTTTTATATCGTTTGGTGCTACGATGGGCTGATTTTTTTCTATTCGTTGGTTAAACCCGTGAAGAAGACTCCCGTCGCTAAAAGCAACATTTGCAAATCTAGCCATAGAGACATTGATTTGTTTTGACTTACGCATAACAAACATCTCCATAATTCGCTTGCTTGCTCCCATCATGTTTACTGGATTTGCTGCTTTGTCTGTGCTTACGCAGAAGTATTTTTTAACTCCGTTTTCAATTGATTGTGCAAGTGTTTTATCGGTGTTGAAAATATTTACATCACACATGCGCATAAGGGTAAAAGGGTCCTTCTCGCTTCTTACATGTTTAAGGGCAGAGAGGTTTAAGACATAGTCATACTTGCCATCAGCTTTTATAAAGGCATCGTACTCAACTGAGCCGATATCAAGTGCAAACGTTTGAAAATCACCGTCTATATAGCCAAAACTGCTTCTTATGTCACGGACAAGTTCAACCATGTTGTTTTCGGAAATATCAACTACATGTAGTTTTTTCGGATGACGTTTAAATATCTCTTTTGTGACTGCCTGACCGATAGAACCGGCTCCGCCTATAACTAAAAAAGAAGAGCTTGACACAATGCTAGAGAGCTTCTTTTCGTGGTTATGTATATCATCTAAAAAAAGCTCTTTTTCTCTGCCTATTAATTTTAATGTTTTCATCTGTTTATCCCGATATTAAAATCGTGGCTTTTCATCATCTCTAGTTCAGTCTGCAAGGTTTCATACTCCTCTTTTTTTCGCTCTATAAACTTTTGCGTAAGTGTGATTTTTTCCTCCAACCCTTTTGGAGTCAGAAGGTAGCGGTACTGTTTTTTGTTTTGGTTGTTGTAAAAATTCTCTACTTTAAGAAGCCCTTTTGCGCCAAGTGCTTTTATGACATAGTTGATTTTGCCCACGCTATAACCCAGCTCATCAGCCAAAGTTTTCTGTGTAGTTACTTTGTTCAAGCTTCGCAAAATAGAAAGTTCTAACTCTTCA